>JASHYU010000116.1 GCA_030042855.1 Thermoplasmata archaeon | reverse complement strand
GGCTACCGGATCGCGAGCGTCGGGCCCGGGAACTACACGATCACGGCGTACGGCTCGTCCGTGGGCGAGCGGTCCCCGGGCCAGCTCCTCGTCGTCTCGGGCGTCGGCAGCTCGGTCACGACCGCGCTCACGATCGTGCCGATGTCGAGCGTCTCCTTCTCCGTCCTCGCGAACGGCGCGCCGGCCGCCTCCATCCCGGTCCGATTCATCCCGCAGACGTCGATCGCGAACGGGACGACCTCCCCGATCACGTCGATCGGGAACGCGACGTCGGACGGCACGCTCGCCGTCTCCGACGCCGCCGGGGTCGTGAGCGCGACGCTCCCCGCGGGCAACTACTCGGTGTACGCGCTCGGCCGCATCGGGGCGAGCGTCTACGCCGGCATCGGCACCGTCACGGTCGGTCCGCTCTCGCCGCCCGTCGCTGCGCCGCTCTCCCTCGCGCCGGGGGTCGTCCTCTCGGGCGTGGTGAGCCAGAGCGGTATCTCGGCGAACGGCACGCGCACCGCGGTCCTCGCCTACCCCGCGACCGGCGGGGAGGTCGAGGCGTGGGCCGCGGCGAACGGATCGTACGCGATGACGCTCCCCGCCGGCGCCTACTCGGTCCTCGCGATCACCGGCACGACCGCGACGAGCGGGAGCGCCGTCAAGACCGCGCTCGGGACGGTTCAGGTGACCGCCCCGTCGTCCTCGCTCTCGCTGGCGCCGATCCAGTCGGTCGTGGCGCACTTCGGGGTCGGCCGGATCCTCCCCGACGGGAGCCTCTTCGGGGCCTCCAGTCCGACCGTCACGCTCCGGGCGAGCGGCCTCGGCGTGTCGATCCCGGCGCTCGGCATCTCGAACGGGACCGCGACCCTCTACGTGCCCGACACCGCTCCCGGAGGCGGGACGTACTGCCTCTCCGCCTCCGCGTTCGGCTTCGCCTCCGCGAGCCGGTGCGGCCTCACGCCGAGCGCCCTCGCCGCGCTCTCGACGTTCCCGCTCGCGCTGTCGAACGTCTCCGTCTCGCTCACGGTCGTCGGCCTCCCGAGCGGCACCCCCGTGACCGTCAACCTGACGGCGGAGAGCCCGACGGCGACGAACCTCACGTTCACCGGCGGCCCCTCCTTCTCCTTCGGCGCGCCCCCCGGTGTCTACGGCGTCGGGGCGCGGGCGACGATCGCGAACAGCACGACCGTCTACCTCCCGCCGTCGGTCCTCTCCACGACGATCCCCGTCGGCGCCTCGTACTCGAACCTCACGCTCGTCGTGATCCCGAAGATCACCGCGAAGGGCACGCTCACCGTGCCCGCGCACATTCCGCTCGGGAACGTCACGATCTCGCTCAGCTCGCCCACGCTCGGCAACTTCACGACGAACGGTACGACGTTCACGAAGGGCTTCTACGCGGCCCCGGGCACCTACTCCGTCAGCGCGACGTACGCCGAGGCCGGGACGAACTACACCAACCTCACGCGGCTCACCGTCGCGTCGAACGGCACGATCTCGCCGTCGCTGCGCATCAATATCGCCGGGGTCGACCTCATCGGCACGTTCAAGAGCGGGTCGTCGACGCTCCCGCTCAACGGGACCGTCGCGGTGATCGCGCCGACCGGGGCGAAGACCGTCACCACCGCCGCCGGCGGGAAGTTCACGGTACCGGTGCCGCCCGGCGTGGCCTACTCGGTCTTCGCGAACACGACGATCCTCGCCTCCGGCCCGAACGGGAGCTTCTACCGGACGTAC
This sequence comes from Thermoplasmata archaeon, assembly GCA_030042855.1. The sequence continues at coordinate 845 of JASHYU010000116.1, read as the reverse complement.
AGCGTCTCGCCGGGATGGACGTGCGCCCCGAACGCCACGTCCGAGACCTGCGCGATCCCGATGGTCGGCACCAACGTCCCGTGGTGGCTCAACGGCACCGTGACGAGCTCGGGGGTCGTCGGCCCCGTCGCCGGCACGGCGACGCTCGTCGGCCCGTACCCGTACCTCAACGTCACGATGGTCGCGCTCGCGAACGGCGGGTTCTCGGCGCGGGTCGCGCCGGGAGCCTACTCGGTGTACGTGAACGGGACCGGGTCGGCGGCGGGCCGCGCCGCGTTCTCGAGCGGGCTCGCCCTGCCGTCCGTCCGCGCGCCGGTCTCCGTCACCCTCGGACCGACCTGGGTCGCGAGCCTCTCGGCCGTCGCCCCGACCGGTCCGGTCTCGGCGATCGGGCCGGTCACGCTCGTCCTCACGAACGATCTCGGCCAACGGGTCGCGTTCCCGGGCCTCGCCGTCGGCGCCGGGGTCGCCCTCAACGTGCCGACCGGGACGTACCGGGCGAGCGCGTTCGCCGTCGGGACCCTCTACGGCCAATCGGTCAATCTCACCGGCGCGATCTCGTTGCCGATCTCGCGGGGCAACGTCGCGCTGAACGTTCCCCTCGCCTACCCCGTCTCCTACGCCGTCTCGGCGGACCTCCGGGGACCGTCGAGCGCGACGGTCCGGGCGGGCGGGGTCGCGAGCTTCGCGTTCTCCCTGCGGGCGACCGGCACCGAGCCCGTGACCGTGACCCCCGTCGGGACCCCCTCGTACTGGACGTTCGCCTTCAGCTTCTCGAGCCTCGCGCTCACGCCCGGTCCGTCCGGCACGAACGTCTCGGGGGAGGTCGCGATCACCGTGCCCGC
>JASHYU010000115.1 GCA_030042855.1 Thermoplasmata archaeon | reverse complement strand
GTGCGGCATCAGGCCGAAGACGTTTCCCTCGGGGTTCGTGAGCCCCGCGATGTTCCCCTCGGAGCCGTTCGGGTTCCAGGGGTACGTCGCCGCTCCCCCGTCGGGCGCGACCCAACGGAAGAGGATCTGGCCGTCCCGCTCGAGCTCGGCCCGGCGCCGGTCCGCGTCCCCGCCGAGGACGAGCTTCCCCTCCGCATGCGCCGAGGGGAAGAGGAACTGCGTCCCCCGCGGGAGGTCCGCGAGGGCCGGGAAGTTGCCGCCCTCCCACGCCACGTACGTCGGCCGGCACTCGAAGTGGCCCGAGTCGTTCGTCATGAGCGCGGCCTCGGGCGGGCCGAGCCGACTCCCGGGTCGCCCGGGCAGGAGGCCGAGCTCGGTCAGCACCTGGAAGCCGTTGCACAGGCCCCCGACGACCCGCCCGCTCCGGACGAACTCTTCGAGCTCCCGGCCGATCGAGGTGCGCACCCGGGCGCCGAAGATCGCCCCGGCCCGGACGTAATCGCCGGCGGAGAAGCCGCCCGGAACGAAGAGCGCCTGGTAATCGGCGAGCCGACGGCGCTCGTCGCGCTCGACGTCCCGGCCCTCGAGCTGGTTCAGCTCGACGATCTCGGGCCGGGCGCCGAGGTGCTCGAGCGCGACCTTCAGCTCCTCGTCGCAGTTCGTCCCCTCGATCGACAGGATCGCGAGCCGGAGGCCGCGGCGGGACACGCCCATTCACCGGGCCCCCGCGTAAAGGCCTGTCGGTCCCGAATCAGGCACCCTCGGGCACCGGTCGCCCGAGCGGGGGGTCGAGGTGGTAGACGCGCAGACGCTCCCCCGCGCGCACGATCCGCCGGCCGGGGGCGAGCATCGCGAAGGCCGTCGCCCCCGCGAGGCTCGTGATCACCGAGGAGCCCCGGTTGGTCGAGTACGCCCGGCCCCGCTCGAACCGGAGCGGAACGATCGTCGCGAGCCCGGGGGTCGGGGCGACCGCGTCGCTGCCGAGCACGGCCCAGCCCTCCGTCCAACCCGGCCCGGGCCGATGCGCGATACGCCGGATCGCCGGGATCACGAGCCAGTACATGTTCGCGAGGCACGAGGTGGGGTGACCCGGGAGCCCGAGGACGAGCTTTCGCCCGACCCGGGCCGCCAGCGTCGGCTTTCCCGCACGCACCGCGATGCCGTGGAACAGGACCGTTCCGAGACGGGGGAACACCTGGGGCAGATGGTCCCGCTCTCCGACCGAGCTCCCGCCGGTCGCGAGCACGATATCGGACGAGGCGAGGGCGGCCCGGAGCGAGCGCTCGATCCGGTCGGGGTCATCGGGGACCGGGGCCTCGGGCCGGGGGATCCCCCCGGCGGCGAGAACGGCCGCGGAGAGGCTCGCATTGTTGCTCTCGAAGATCCGGCCCCGGGCCGGACGATCGCCCGGCGCGAGCAGCTCGTTGCCGTTCGGCACGATCGCGACGACCGGTCGGGCGTAGACACGGACCCGGGGAATGCCGCAGGCGGCGAGCGTCCCGAGCGCGGTCGCACTCAAGACCTCCTCCCGTCGGACGAGCCGGGCCCCCTGCGGGAAGTCGTGGCCCGGTCGATCCACGCGCTCGCCCGGCCGGACCGGTCGCGCGATCCGCACGGTCGACCCGTCGCGCTCCACTTCCTCGAAGATGATCACCGCGTCCGCGCCCCGCGGAACGGCCCCACCCGTCGCGATCGCGACCGATTCGCCCGGGGTGAGGCGTTCGGGGTACTCCTGCTCCGCGAAGACCTCCCCGACGACGCGGAGCTCGACGGGGCGGCGACGGGAGGCCCCGCGGGTGTCCGTCGAGCGGAGCGCGTAGCCGTCCCACGTCGTCCGGGCGAAGCTCGGGACCGGCACCGGGGATCGGACGGAGGCCGCCGCGATCCGATCGAACGCGTCGAACACCGGGAGCGTTTCGGTGCGCGTGAGGGGTCGTGCCGCCGACCAGAGGCGTCGGCGCGCGTCGGCCACGCTCGTGAGCGGACCGAACGGGGTCATCTCCATCGTCGCCTCACCCCGCCCCTTCCACGATCCAGCGACCGGCCGACCGAACGCCGGCATCCAGGCAGCGTTCGAGCGGTTGGCCGGCGAACCATCCCGAGTAGAACCCGGCCCGGAACGCGTCGCCCGAGCCGACGAGCGATCGCACGGCCCGAGGGCGCGGCGCCCGGAGGTGGATCCGTCCTCCGCGGGCGAACGCGGTCACCCCGTTCGGACCCTCGGTTCGGACGACCAAGGGCACGCGGGCCAGGAGGCCCGACGGGTCGCGGACGCCCGCGAGGCGCACGGCGCGGGCGATCTCCGCGCGGTTGCCGAAGAGGATCTCCGCGCCCGCGAGGAGCCGGCGGAACCGCCCTGCGTCCCAGCGGTAGTGGATCTCCTGGGCGGGGTCCACGGCGACGCGGACCCCGGCGCCCCGCGCCCGACGGATCAGCCGGAGATGGCGATCCGGCGGCCCGGTCGTCACGTGGAGCCAGGCGTACTCCCGGAGCGACCCGTCCGACGGCGTTCGTCCCTGCGACGCTCCCATCGGACCCTGAACGATGAGCGTGCGCTGGACCCCGCGACGATCGACGACGATGTAGCAGGTCGGGGTCGGCCAACCGCGGATCGTCTCGAGGCTTCGCAGATCGACCTCGGCGCGCTCGAGGCGGGCGCGGAAGTCCGCCGGGAAGTCCTCGCCGATCGTCGCGACGAGGCCGGTCCGGACCCCGTAGCCGCTCGCGACGAGCGCGAGGGTCGCCGCCGGACCGCCGAGCGCGCTCCGGGTCGAGCGCACCGGAACCGTTCGGTCCGCGGGCGGGAAGCGGGCGACCGAGAGGAACCGGTCGACGTTCACGTGGCCGGCGACCAGAAGGTCGCGCGGGCGTTCCGCGAGGGTCGCGAGCATGCCGGTGGAAGGCCGGAACCTCCCGCCCGATTAGCCCTTCGGGAGGCCGCCGGGCGTCCCCTTATCCCCGCCGGTGACTCCCGCGCCACCGTCCGATGATCGTGGAAGGGGCGATCTTCGACCTCGACGGCCCGCGTCCGGCGTACGTCAAGCTGCGGGAGGGGCGCGTCGTGGAGACCGGGGCGATCGGCACCGATAGCTCGCGGGGGCGGGAGCGGCGCGTGCGCGGGATCGTCGTGCCGGCGCCCGTGAACTCGCACACGCACCTCGGCGACGCGGTCTCGGTGCGCGAGCCGCCGGCCGGACCGGTCGCCCGGCTCGTCCAGCCGCCCTTCGGCTACAAGTTCCGACTCCTCGCCGATTCGTCCGAGGGCGAGAAGCGCCGAGCGATCCGGGCGGCTCTCGTCCGCATGACCCGCGACGGGGTGGCCGCCGTCGTTGACTTCCGCGAGGAGGGCCGGGCGGGCGCGGAACTGTTCCGCGCGGCCGCGCGAGGGGTTCCCCTGCGGACCGTCGTCCTGGGCCGGCCGATCCGCCGACCCGTGGATCCCGTGGAGCTCGAACGCGTCCTCGCGGTCACAGACGGGATCGGGCTCTCGAGCGCCCGCGACGAGGCGATCGCGGACCGTCGCGCCATCGCCACGGCGTGCCGGCGCGCCGGCAAGCGCTACGCGCTCCACGCGAGCGAAGCGGTCCGGGAGGACCCCGCGACCTACCTCGACCCCCGGCCCGATCTCGTCGTCCACCTGGCGAAGGCGACCCCGGACGACCTGGTCCAGGTACGGGACGCCGGCGTGTCGGTGGTGGTCTGCCCGCGGTCGAACGCCCTCTTCGGCCGCCAGCCGGACCTCGCGGCGATGGAGCGGGCCGGGCTCCCGGTCCTCCTCGGGACCGACAACGCGATGTTCCACGCCCCCTCGATCTGGCGGGAGCTCGAGTTCGCCTACGTCGGGACGCGGCTCCGCCGCCGCCCCGCGTCGGCCCGCTTCCTCGCCCGGGCGGCGCTCGTCGAGCCGTGGTGCTGGCTCGGCGAGCCCGAGGCGGCGCGGGTCGCGGTCGGCGCGCCGGTCCCGCCCCTCGTCCTCCGGGTTCCCCCGGACGACCCCGCCTACCAGCTCGTGACGCGCGTCACCGAACACCTTATCGTCCGGCGTCCGCCCCCGTCGCGGGACCGGCCGGGTCGGGGCGCATGAAGAGCGACGAGCTGCTCGCCCTGTTCCTCCGTCGCGGGGTGCTCTGGCCGACCGCGGAGATCTACGGCGGGGCCCAGGGCCTCTACGACTACGGCCCGCTCGGCGCCGGGCTCAAGCGGCGGATCGAGGACGCGTGGACCGCCTGGTTCGTGGGCCTCTCCCGGAACTACTACCGCATCGAGCCGGCCGAGCTCCTCCCCGAGCCGGTCGTGCGGGCCTCGGGCCACCTCGAGAACTTCACGGACCCCGAGATCGTCTGCGACGCGTGCCACACCACGTTCCGGGCGGAGACGGTCCTCGAGTCGGTCCGCCCGGAGGGGGTCGACGGGCTCTCGGTCGCGCAGATCGCCGAGATCGCGCACACGAACCACGTGAAGTGCCCGCGGTGCGGCTCCGAGGCGCTCAGCGTGCCGGCGCCGTTCAACATGATGTTCGGCGTCGAGTTCGGCGTCACGGGCAAGGAGCGCGCCTACCTCCGCCCCGAGACCGCGCAGAACAGCTACCTCGCCTTCCCCCGCATGTGGGAGGTCGGCCGCCACGCCCTGCCGCTCGGCGTCGCGGTCGTCGGGAAGGCGTACCGGAACGAGATCGCACCCCGCCAGGTCCTGTTCCGGATGCGCGCGTTCACCCAGGCCGAGCTCCAGATCTTCTTCGATCCCGACCACTTCGACCGGCCGATCGAGCCGTTCCGGGACGTGCGGCTCCCCGTCCTCCGCGTCGAGCGGCGCGAGCGGGGCGAGGAAGCGCCCGAGCTCCTCCGGGCCGAGGACCTGGTCGCGTCCGGGGGCCTCCCCGCGTTCTACGTCCACCACCTCGTCCAGTTCTACCGGTTCTACCGGGAGGCGCTCGGGTTCCCCGAATCCAGCTTCCGGTTCTTCGAGAAGTCGGAGAAGGAGCGAGCGTTCTACAACAGGATCCAGTTCGACGCCGAGGTCCACCTGGAGAGCTTCGGAGGGTACAAGGAGCTCGGCGCGGTCCACTACCGCGGCGAGTACGACCTGCGCCGGCACAGCGAGGGATCCGGCAAGGACCTCGCCGTCTCCACCGGCGAGGGCCGCACGGTGCTCCCGCACGTGCTCGAGCTCACCTTCGGGGTCGACCGGAACCTCTGGGGGCTCGGCGATCTCTACCTGCGGGTCGAGGACGGTCGGAACGTCTGGCACCTTCCGCCGTTCCTCGCTCCGGTGACCGTGGGGGTCTTCCCGCTGATCGCGAAGGCGCACGCGGCCTACGCCCTCCGCCTCGCCGACGACCTCGCCGCCGCCGGTCTCGCGGTCCAGTACGACGAGGCGAGCTCGATCGGGCGGCGCTACGCGCGCATGGACGAGGCGGGGACGCCCTACTGCGTGACCGTCGATGCCGGCACGCTCGCGGAGGGTCCCGAGCACGACACCGTGACGGTCCGCGAGCGCGACTCGCGGTCGCAGACCCGGGTGCCCGTCGGCGAGGTCGCCGGCCGGCTCGCGGGGGCGCTCCGGCTGCCCCGCCCCGTCCGGAGCTGACCGGCGGCGACGCGCGCTTCCCGACGAAGAGAAGTGCTTTAACCCCCGGGGCCGGGTGTTTCCGACCGTGACGGCGAACATCGGGGGGAGCTCCGCCGACGCGATCGGCCACGGGAGCCCGCTCGCGGCCCGGCGCTCGCGCTGGATCGGTCAGCAGTACGCGGACATCACGAAGCTGCGCGAGATCTCGGCCCGGCACGACCGGGCGGCCGCCCGCTCGGAACAGCGGGCCTCCCGCCTCAACACCAAGATCGAGAAGCTCCGACACCAGGCGACCCTGCTCCGGGAGAAGAGCGAGCGCGTGCTCGCCGAGGTCCCCGACTTCGAGCAGCGGATCAAGCAGTACGAGCGGGACGTGGAAACGGCGTCGGGCGACGCGCGCGGCGGGCCCCCGACCTCCGACGTGACCGCGCTCAACTACCGGATCCGCAAGCTCCAGCAGAAGGTCGTCGATCACCACCAGAGGTCCCGCGCGCTCGAGCTCCGGGCCGCGACGAAGACGCAGAAGACCGCCGAGCTGAAGGTCAAGGTCGACCGGTACGTCGAGGCCGGCCGGCTCTCCGAGCAGGAGGCCATCGCCTACCGCCAGCGCGCGGACCGGCTCCAGCTGGTCACCGAGCAGGACGTGGCGTCGCACCTGACTTCGACCGCTGCCCCGGCGAGACCCTCCGCGAGGGACGAGCCGCCCGGCACGCTATGAAACTGGTCGTCACGGTCGGGATGCCGGGATCGGGCAAGGACGAGCTGATCGCCGTCGCCCGGTCGATGGGCCTCGCGACGCTCAAGATGGGCGACCTCGTGCGCGACGAGACCCGCCGCCGCGGCCTGCCCCTCACGAACGCCAACGTCGCCCGGATCGCGAACGAGGAGCGGGAGAAGCACGGGCCGGGGGTCTGGGCCCAGCGTGCGCTCCCGAAGCTCACCGAGACGCGGATGCTCGTCGACGGCTGCCGCTCCGACGCCGAGGTGACGGTCTTCCGCCACAACTTCGGCGACCTGTTCGTGCTCGGGATCTTCGCCTCCCCCGAGACCCGCCACGCGCGGATGGCGAGCCGCAACCGCACGGACGACGGCGTCGACCTCCAGGAGTTCTACGACCGCGACCGCCGGGAGCTCAAGTGGGGGATCGGCAACGCCTTCGCCCTCGCCGACGGGATGCTCGTCAACGAGGGCACGCTCGAGGAGTTCCGCCGCGCCGCGCGCTCGCGGCTCGAGGAGATCCTCGCCCGCGAGGACTAGCGCCGCCCTACGCGTCGCTCATCGACGGCGGCACGCCGTCCGCGAGATACTGCCGCACCTCGTCGAACCGCTCCCGATCGACCACGACCACGGTGCGGGCCCGACCCGGGCCTAGGCGGGCGACCTCGCGGACGAGGTGCCGGTCGCGGGCCCCGGCGAGCCCGCGCGACCCGCGGCCCGCGGCGACCTCCTGGTCCCACGCGAGCGCGAACTCGTCCGGCGTGCTCGGGGTC
>JASHYU010000114.1 GCA_030042855.1 Thermoplasmata archaeon | reverse complement strand
CTCCTGGCGCGCGCGGAGCCCCCGGATCAGCTGCCAGAACTCGGCCCGTCCCGTGGGGTCGAGCCCGAGGGTCGGCTCGTCCAGGAACAGGATCCGCGGTGCGTGGACGATGCCGACCGCGATCTCGAGGCGCCGCCGCATCCCGCCGGAGTAGTCCCGAACGCGGCGGTCGGCGACGCCCGCGAGGTCGAGGGTGGCGAGGATCTCCCGGAGGCGGGGGCGCTCTTCGCGCGGCGAGAGGCCGTAGAGCCCCGCGGCGATCTCGAGGTTCTCCTGTCCCGTGAGCACCTCGTCCGCGGTCGAACGCTGGAAGACGAGCCCGATCTCGCGGCGGATCCGCTCCGGGGATCGGACGACGTCGATCCCGTCGATCTCGGCGCGCCCCGCGGTCGGGCGGAGGACGGTCGTCAGCATCGAGAGGGTCGTCGTCTTGCCGGCTCCGTTCGGACCCAGGAAGGCGAAGATCTCGCCGGAGCCCACGGTGAGGCTCACGTCCCGCACCGCGACCGTGCCGTCCGGGTAGGTCTTGCCGAGGGATTCCGTGCGGATCGCCCCCACCATGCGAACCTCCTCCGCGTCCCGTTCGACCGGGACCACGGGGGTCCGGACGATGAGGCGGGCGCACGGCGGGCACCCACGGCCGGCGGTCACCGGCGGTGACGGACGCGGGCCCCGCGCGGACGGGACGCGCTCGCCGGGCGGGCCCGGGCCCGGGACGGCAAGGTGAAGGCTCCGCCCGGGATCTCGAGCCCATGCCGCCTCGGTCGTCGCCGCGAAGCGACCGGCGCCCCCCGTCCCGCACGAACCCGCCGGACCGAGCGGTGCTGCGCACCTACGTTCCGCGGGACTATCCGGCGGTGCGGGACCTCTGGCGGGCTTCCGGACTCACGGTCGGTCCGTCGGACCGGCCGGCGGAGCTCGAGCGCACGCGGCGGCGGGACCCCGATCTCTTCCTCGTGGCGGAGTGGGACGGCGTGCTGGTCGGGGCCGTGCTCGGCCGCTTCGACGGTCGGCGCGGCTGGATCAACCATCTCGCGGTAGAGGAGCCCGCGCGGCACCTCGGGATCGGGGCCCGCCTGATGGCGGAGGTCGAGCGACGTCTCGCCCGGAAGGGCTGCGCGAAGGTGAACCTCCACGTCTTCCCCGAGAACGTGCGCGCCTGCGGGTTCTACGAGCGGCTCGGCTACGGCCGCCGGGAGTTCATCTTCATGGACAAGTGGCTCCGCGGGCCGCGGGCGGTGCGCGCCCGAGCCCGACCGCCCTCCCCCGTCGAGGCCCGATCGTGAACGCGCTCCCCCCGTTGCCGCCGCCCCACACGCGGCTCGGGGTCGGCGGCGTCCTGGTGCGGGACGGCAAGGCGCTCGTGAACCGCGCGGTTTACCGCCCGCGGTTCACGATCCCGAGCGGCTACGTCGAACCCGGCGAGACCCTCGAGGCCGCGCTGCGGCGCGAGCTCGAGGAGGAGACCGGGGTCATCGCCCGCGTCGGTCGTCTCCTCCTGGTGCGGCACAAGGTCCTGCGCGCGGACGAGAGCGACGTCTACTTCGCCTTCGAGCTCGAGCACGTCGAGGGGTCGCCCGTCGCCCGCCCTCCCGAGATCGCCGAGGTCCGGGAAGTTCCGCTCGAGGGGATCGCCCGGGCGACCTGGATCTCCGAGCTCTCCCGGCTCGCGATCGGGAGGGTCGCCCACCCCGCGCCGGGGTGGCCCCGGTCCACGTGGCCCGGCGGCGAGGTCCCCGGCCTCGCGACCGAGACGTACCACGGCGCCTCCGAGTGAGCCGGCCCCGCGATCGGCGTTCCGCCCGGATCGACGGCCCGCCGCGGGGGCGCGCCGCGGTTTCGGGAGAGTACATAGTCGCAGGACCTCTCCGGAGGGCCCCGGCGTCACCGGAGCGCGACGCTTACCGCGCCTCGGGCCCCTGGGCTCTCGATGCCGCGGAGGCTGTTCGTCGTGGGCGCGCTGATCGTGATCGGAATGATGGTCGGGACGGTCCCGGGTCCGGCCGCCGCGCACCCGATGGGCCCCTCGACGCGGACCCCCGCCGTCGGGCCCGGGGCGACCCCGCGCGGGTTCGTCGACCCGGCCCAGGATTCCAACGTCAGCTTCGACGAGCGCGGCCTCCCCGCGGACACCGACTGGGAGGTGGTCACGGCGCGCAACGGCTCCTTGTTCGCCTCGGACAATTCCACGGACGCGGCCGACGTGAACGAGACGCTGCCGGACGGGGTCTACACCATCTCCGCGGCGGCGAATCAGCCCAACTACGAGACCTACGGCGCCCCGAGCGCGATCGCGCTCACCGGCGCGAACGCGTCGGTCGTGGAGCGGTTCTGGCTCGGCTACCACCTCACCGTGGCGCCGACCGGGCTACCCTACAACGTGTCGTGGAACGTCTCGCTCACCGCGGACGGTCTCACGCAGAACGCGACCCTCGCCGGGGACGCGAGCGCGGACTTCTGGATCCCCGCCGGGGCGTACACCTTCGCCGACTCCTCCGCGGGCTACGTGTCGTCGACCGGCGCGGGTTCCGGCGACCTCGCCCACAACTCGTCCCTCTCGCTCGCCTTCGTCCGCGAGAAGGTCCCGCCGGGGGTGCTCACGGTCTCGCTCGATGTCGCGGCGGCGGACTTCTACCTCAACGGCGTCGTCTACCCGGGCATCCCGTCGGGGACGACCTCGTTCAACCTCACCCCCGGCGTCTGGACGGTCATCGTCCTCGCGACCGGCTACGCCCCGTACTACAACGTGACGCGCATCGTGAGCAACGAGACCGTCACGATGGTCGTGCGGCTCGCGGCCAGCCCGCCGAGCCCCGCGCCGCCGATCCTGAGCGGCACCGCCCTGGCGATCGTGGTCCTGCTCGGGGTCGGGCTGGCCATCCTCGTCGTGCTGTACGTGGTCGCGGCCCGTCGGTTCGCGAACCGCTAGGGAGCGGCCCGGTTCAGCCGAGGCCGTCCTGGAACCGGACCGACGCGTGGCTCCCGTTGCAGAACGGCAGGTTGGTCGAGGCGCCGCATCGGCAGAGGGTGACGCGGTTCCGCCGCTCGTAGGCCGTCCCGTCCGCCGACTCGATCCGCACGCCCCCGCGGACCCAGAGCGGTCCGCTGACCCCGAGGACCGGGTCCTCGACGAGCCCGATCGACGGCGGGAGGTCCGGCTCGATCGCCCGCCCGGTCGCCTTCTCGTAGAGGACCAGCCGACCGGAGGGGCAGTGGGTGGCCTCCCGAACGACCAGCTCCCGGATCTCGGGCCGGTCGGTCCGCTCGAGGAGCGACCAGATCTTCCCCCCGGGGTCGCAGAAGCGGGCGAACGCGCAGAGGACCTCCGCGTCGCTCAGGACGTCGGTGGGACCGTCGAGATGTTCCGATTGCCGCTCGACCGGGCGACGGCTCGCCGTCTCCTTCCCCTCGAATCCGACCCGGAGGTGGCTGTTGTCACAGAACGGCTTGTTCTTCGACTGGCCGCACCGACACAAGAAGTACTCGTCCCCGACGTCGAACTTCCGCCCTTCGGTCCAGTCCCACGACTCCCGCTGCGCGTTGGGGGTGATCGTTTGGACGGAGAGCGGAATCCGTCCGACGACTCGATACGGCCCATGGGGACTCACGACGATCTTCGGTTCCTCGCTCATCGAGCTCCTCCCGCGATGCCGGAGCGCAAGCCCCTGCAAGTATCTCTCCGGCCGCCGAGACCCTCGCTAAGTGAGAGAACGGCCCGCTCGGGGTCCTCGGCCGGTCCGTCCGGTCCACACCGGAGCGCCCCGTCGGAAAGGGTGGGAGCCCACACGATCGAGCGCCTCCGGGTCTACGGCTCGCTGAGGGAAGCGACCTTGAGGGCGTTGCCGTCGGTAGCGGCGTTCAGCGACGCGCTCGCGGTCGCTCCCGAGGTCCCCACGGACGTGATCAGCTCGAACTCGACCCCGATCGCGACCTCGTAGGTATAGCCGCTGGAGAGCGAGGCGTTACAGTACCCCGTCTCCTTGACCCCTTTGAACAGGTGCGAATAGGTGCCCGAACTGATCTGATCCGTCAGGGTGGGCTCGTACGACGTGAACCCGGCCGACGTCACCTGGTCGCTCTCGTTGTACACCGCAGCTTCCCAGACGATCGAAAAGTTCGCGGACGAGGGCGGAGCGCCGAGTCCGCGACTACCGGTCACGTTGAGGGTCACGTTGAAGGTCGACGTGAAGTGGACGACGATGTGATCCGTTCCGGTCTTCCCCGCGAACGGGTCGATGAAGATCGCGAACCCGGCGGCTTGGGCCGACCAGCCGAGTACCGAGCCACACGCGGAGACCTTCGTCGAGACCGAGGCGGTCAGCTTCCCCGTCGTAGCGTTGGAGAACGGAAAGACCGGCACGCTGGTCGCCACGCATCCCAGCTCGCTGCCCTCGAAGACCGAGTCGCCCTGTCCGGTGTACGGCGCGGCGAAGGACGCGCGGGGCGCTACCGATAGGGCGCTACGGAGGTCTCTCGGGCTCGCCCCGGTGTGCGCGAGGGTAGCGGAGCCGGTCAGCAATCCGGAGAGGACGAGCACGGCGGCGGCACCGGCCGTCAAGCTCGCACGCTTCCGTCGGGGTGAGGTTCTCCATCTCGCTGCCACCGCTCCTCGAAATCGGGACGCCATGTTCCGCTGCCTCCTGCGTGCGTCGGCCCCGTCGGTCCCCCCGGACCCTCGGTGCCGCTGCGAGCCGCATCCCCTGACCGATATACAAACCCCTTGGAGCGGGCTGCCGGAGAGAGGGCACTCGTAGAGTGCTCTCTTGCCCAATTCGTACTTCGAAGGCCGCAAGACACTCGGACCGCTCGGCGTATCGGACCGCGCCGACTGAGAGATGGAAAGGGTTGGAGCTCAGAGAGCGTCGGTCGGTGCGGCTCTCCCCCGCTGGTTGCAGACATCGTGGCACTGCGCACTCTACGGGTGACGTTCGCACATTTCGTCCGGTATCCGAAGAAGAGTTGTTCCTCGCGATCCGGGCCGGGCGAGCGAGGATCGCGGGGTCGATGCGCGGGCTCGGCGCCGCTACGCTCATCGGGCCCAGCGTCTCCCGGGTCGGAGGGTCCCGCGGGTGCCCTATCCTCAGCTTGCCGGTAAGCACCGGGAGAAGGCGCTCTTCTCCCCGGTCGAGTTCCACCGGTACGTCTGGCAGCGCCGGGGCGGCATTCCACCCCGCGTACCTCCGAACATCGTGCTCCTGTTCGGCCGCCGCTGGGGCACGTACCTCGACCGCCGCTATCCCGGGACGCGGGACGCACGGACCGACGTCTACCGCGTCGCGCCCGGGACCGGGGTGACCCTTCTCGGGGGGCCCGGAGCGCCTTGGGCCTCGATCGTCGTCGAGGAGCTCGCCGCCCTCGGGGCCCGCCGGTTCGTCATCGTCGGGACCGCCGGATCGCTCCAGCCCGATCTGCGTGCGGGGTCGTTCGTCGTCTGCCGGGCGGCGCTGCGCGACGAGGGCACCTCCCACCACTACCTCGGGCCCGGGCGCTTCGTGCGCGCGTCGCCCGGGCTCGCGCGCGCCCTCCGCCGCGCGTTCGAGCGGGAACGGGTGCCCCACGCCGTCGGCGACTCCTGGACGATCGATGCGCCGTATCGCGAGACCCGGGCCGAGATCCGACGCTACCGCTCGCAGGGCGTCCTCACCGTCGAGATGGAGGCGTCCGCCGCTTTCTCGGTCGCGCGGTACCGCCGGCTCGAGGCCGGCGCGGTGTTCGTGGTCAGCGACCACCTCGATGACGCCGGATGGGAACCCCGATTCCACGACACGTCGGTCGCCCTCCGTCGCGCGCTCGATCTGGTGGTCGCCGCGCTGCGGTCCCGTGGGCGCGCGGCGCCTAGGCTCCGACGGGTGGCAGGGGGGAGACTCGCGCCACGATCCGGCTCGGGTGCCGCCACCAGTAATAGAGGCCGAGCGTCACGACGACCGCGCGGGCGTAGATCGACAGGCCCATCATCCAGGAGTCGACCGGGATCGTGAACGCCCCGGCCTGGAAGAACGTCACGACCCGGACCCCGTAGAGCCCGAGCTGTCCCGACGACCAGGTGACGAGGTTCTGGTGGAACCCGAAGAGGAGGTTCCCGACGAAGTAGTAGCCGACGTCGTTCGCGAGCGAGACCAGGAGGCCGAGGCTGATCGCGAGGGGCCACTCCGAGAACCCCTCGTAGATCAGGATCACCCAGAACGGGGCGAAGTACGTGAGGATGAGCCAGACGCCGTACGCCGGGACGGCCTTCCCGAAGAGATCGATCCAGTTGATCAGCACGAGGCCGTAGAACAGCGCGAACAGGACGAGCTTCAGGAGGACGATCTGCCGCGGGTCGGTCGGCCGGAGCCCCGAGACCACGCTCTGGACGCCGTCGATCAGGAGCGAGATCGCGAGGAGGACCGCGAACGTCGCGAGACCGATCGCAGGGTCCACGAGGGCCACGACGACGAGGCCGATCGCGATCGCGCCGGCGCCCGCCGAGGCGACCTGGAGGTAGCGCGAGGTACCGGCCCGGAACCCGTGGGAGAGCCGGTCCAGGCTCAGGAGGACGACCGCGATCGCGAGCCCGTAGAGCAGGGAGAGCTCGCGGAGCTGGGGGCTCACGAGGACCGCGATGACGATCGCGAGGACCAGCACGCCGAGCCCGACCCGTCCCAGCCGGCGGAGCCACCGGAACGTCGACCCGAGATCCGTCGTGAGGCGCTCCCACCACCGGCGCGGCGTGCCGCCGGTGACGAGCAGGCGCACGCCGTCCGTCGCGACCGTGATCGCGAGGAGGATGACCAGCGTGTCGATCGGGACGAACGGGTTCGCGAGGACCACGATCGAGATCCCGGCGGCGACGAGGCCGGTGACGATCTCCGTGAGGCGTCCGAGCAACTCGAACCGGGGACGCGTCTCGGCGGGGTCGGCCACGTCGGCGCTACCGGCCCCCGTGCTTAACCTCTCAGTGACCCCGCCGGTCGCGGGCGGCCGAGGCGGCCCAGCGACGCAGCTGTCGCCCCACCACGTCGAGCGGAGCGACTCGGCCCTCCGCCCGGCAGAGGATCAGCGCCCCCTCGATCGACGCGAGGGCGGTGACCGCGAGCTCCCGCGCGGCCGCCCGTCGCACGCCCCGCGCGCGGAGCTGGCGAGCGAGCAGCGCGATCCACGCCGCGAAGCTCGAGCGCACGACCCGTCCGAGGAGTTCTTCCGTCGAGTAACTGCCGATCGCGACCGCCGCGATCGGGCAGCCCGCGCGACAGCGGGAGGCGACGACCGAACGTCGGAAGAACCCGAGGAAGTGCGCGAGGACGCCGGCGGCCGTTCGGGCGGAACAGGCGCGCTGGTGTTCGAGGACCTTCTCGGAGGTCCATCGGACCGCGTCGTGGACGAGCTGGCGCTTGCCGGAGGGGAAATAGTAGTAGATCGACCCCCGGGGCGCCCGGCTGTCGGCGAGGACCACGGAGAACGAAGCGGCGTCCACGCCGTGCGCGCCGAGGATCCTGGCGGCGCTCGCGACCATCCGGGATCGACCCTCGGCCTTCGAGCGTCGCGCTCCGCCCGTTCCCCCCCTCGGCATCGCTCGGTCGCCCCGTCCGACGACCAGCAGCTATATGATGCACATCATAATGGCTCGGGTCACGACCATGCCGATGATCGATGTCTACTGCACGGACGGTACGTTCCCGGACCCGCACACCCTCGCCCGCGATCTCGCGGCCGCCGTGATGCGGTGGGAGAAGGTGCCGGCGATCCCGCTCTTCCAGCAGAACACCGCCGCGTTCGTCCATGCACTTCCGCGCGGCGCGATCTCGAACGTCGTCGGCGAGTCGAACTACGTCCGGGTCCAGGTGCTCACGCCGGTCGGCGTCCTCGATCGGGAGAAGCAGCTCGGCGTCGTGCGGGAACTGACCGAGCTCGTCGCGACCGCCGCCGGGGACCCCTCGCTGAAGGAGCGGACCTGGGTGCTGATCACCGAGTCGCCCGAGGGCGGCTGGGGCATCCGCGGCCACGCGAGCACCGGCGCGGACATCGCGCAAGCGGCGCGAAGCCAGCTGGCCCAGCTCGCCGGCGCGGGGAAGGGCAGCGCCTAGAAGCGCCGCCGTCGAATCGGCCCCTCCGCACGGTCGGGGTTCGCGAGGACCACGATCGAGACCCCGGCGGCGACGAGGCCGGTGCCGACCTCCGCGAGCGTCCGAGCGGCTCGAACGAGGGCCGTAGCTCGGCGGAGTCGGCCCCGTCGGCGCTATCGGCCCCCACGATGGGCCTCGCAGGGACCCGGCCGGTCGCTACCGGCGGACGTCGAGGTGCGGCCCGTTCCTCGGTTCGACCGGGCTCAAGAATCTGCACCTGAAGATCGCCGGATACAGCCCCGGATCCCGTGCTTTCCCCGGGGGCGAACACGCGACAACGGTTGAGCGAGCAACTCCGGCCTCAAGACTATCACGGCCGAGACGATGACGATCGACGGGGTCAACGGACTCTCGCAGGATCTGGCGAACGGCTCCAGGTCCGTGGCGGGCGTCGTCGACGACTGCGTCGGAGACGCACCGTCGGAGCATCGCGTGGACCGGACGACCCGAGCCACCCGGGACCGAGGCCGAGTTCCGGGCATCGTAGGGTCGTGATCGGGCTCGGGAGACTCACCTCAAGCTATCCGCTCCCCAAGGCGACGGTCGAATCCACCGGACCGGGGGGCCGAGATCGCACGGATCGTCGATCGAGCGAGCAGCGTCAGGGCCCCCAGGTCGGCCGCGAGCAATCCGCCGAGCCCGACGGCCAACGTCGTCGGCGAGGTCGCGACCGACGCAACAAGGACCGCGCCGAACACGTTCGCAACGATCACTCCGAAGTTGCCGAGCATCCTGGGAGGATCAACGGGTCCTCTCGGAGTATCGCTCGCACCGGGGGCACGGCCACTGCTCCAAGCGGCCCGTATCGAGCCGAGAACGCACAGGAGCTCGACAATGAGCAAGAGACCGGCGTACAGCGCGACGGACGACAGCGGGAGGCCCGTTGACGCAGCGAACAGCCCGATACCAACGGCCGGGATCACGCCGAGCGGCACCGACGGCCACACGGTCGCGGCGCAG
>JASHYU010000113.1 GCA_030042855.1 Thermoplasmata archaeon | reverse complement strand
GAGAAGTACCGGGCGATCGAGATCGGGGACTCCCACTGGGAGTCGCTCGATCCGCCCTCGGGGAGCCGCTACCCGTGGTCGAGCCAGTCGACGTACCTCGCCGAGGCCCCGTACCTCCACCTTCCGCCGCCGCTCCTGCCCCGGGACGGGATCCTGGTGCGGGGGGCGCGCGTCCTCGCGCTCCTCGGCGACCAGGTCTCGACCGACCACATCTCGCCGGCGGGCGAGATCCCCGAGGACACCCCGGCCGGCCGGTACCTCCGCGAGCACGGCGTTCCGCCCGCGGAGTTCAACACCTACGGCGCCCGGCGCGGACACCACGAGGTCATGATCCGGGGCACGTTCGCGAACGTGCGGTTGAAGAACCAGCTCGCCGCGCCGCGCGAGGGCGGCTACACGGTCCACGTCCCGAGCGGCGAGACCACGACGATCTTCGAGGCGTCCGAGCGGTACCGGGCCGACGGCACGCCGCTGTTCGTGATCGCGGGCCGCAACTACGGGCAGGGGAGCTCCCGGGACTGGGCCGCCAAGGGTCCGCGACTCCTCGGCGTCGGCGCGGTGATCGCCGAGGGATACGAGCGGATCCACCGGTCGAACCTCGTGCAGATGGGGGTCCTCCCGCTCGCGTTCAGGTCCGGCGAGGGGGCCCGGTCCCTCGGGCTCACCGGACGCGAGACGTACGATCTCGCGCTCTCCGAAGGCACGGACCTCGCGCCCGGCGCGACCGTCCGCGTGACCGCGACCGGTCCGGAGGGTCGGACTCGCACGTTCGAGACGGTCGCCCGCCTCCAGTCCCCCACGGAGGTCGAGTACTACCGGGCCGGCGGGGTGCTCCCGTACGTCATGCGCCACCGGTTCGCGGCGTGAGCGCGCCGTCGCCCGGGGAGCCCTCGGCCGACGGCACGCGATGCCACGTGGCGAGCGCCTCGACCCGCCGGTAGGTCACGGTCCGGTCCCCGATCTCCTTCCGGGCCTCGGCGACGGCCCGGTGAAGGATCTCGGGCGGCACGGTGAGCGTGTGCCGGCTCGCCCGCTGCTCCATCATGTCGAGCCGTCGCGCGAGCGGCTCCGTCACCTCCCGGTCGCTCACGACGGCCAGTTCGTCCGGCGGGAGCTCCGCGAGGAGCTTGCGCTCTCGTACGCGCGGGCCTCCGTTCCGCTCGGGGACGGGATAACCGGCCTGCGCGAGGTAGCGGTAGACGATGCGGCGCGGTTCGTGCTCGCGATTTTCGAAGCCCGCGGGCGGTCCGTCGCGCGGCGGGTGGACGAGCGCGAAGGCTCCGCCCCGACCGACGCGGATCGCCTCGGCCAGCGCCGCCGGGGCGCGGTCGAGGAGGTGGAGGACGCGCACGAAGAGCGCGCCGTCGAACGCGCGGTCGGCGAACGGCAGCCGGTAGGCGTCCCCGCGCACCAGCCGCGGCAGGCGCTTTCCGCGCGCGATCGCCAGCATCCGGCGCGAGGCGTCGATCCCGGTCACTTCGAACCCGCGACCGGTGATCGGCACGGCGATCCGCCCGGTCCCGACGCCTACCTCGAGCAGCCGGGAGACACCGGCCGCGTGGAGACGTTCGGCCAGCGCGTCGATCGTCGAGGGGTCCAGGGGATCCCGCGTCGCGTCGTAGACCCCGGAGATCTGGTCGAACGCTTCGACCACGTCGTTCGGCGCCACGGACGGGGCAGCGAACCGCCGGCCCTATTTGTGCCCTATCGGAATCGGAACGTTCGAGGGTGCAGAAGGTGCGCTCCCGGCGGCTGGGATCCGGAGGTTGAGGCACCGGAAAAGGGCCCGACGTCCGTCACGCTCTTCCCCTATCGAACGCATGGAATCGGGACGTGAGCGCGCCGGTGCGTCGAAGGGAATCCCGCGCCCCACTCCGGCGGCCCGCCGGTGACGCGAGGACCGATCGGCCATCGCCTCGACGTTCGCGCTCGCTCCGGGAAGGGCCCGCGCGGCCGTTCCGCGCGCTCACCTCCGATCTCTGGTACACTCTGCTATACCATCACCCGGCCGACCAGGTGAGACTTGAGCGGAAGCGGTGGGCGGTCTGGAGCGACCCGCTCGTTCGCGCCGGGATGGGACGCACGGAGGCCCACGGCGCCGTGGAGCGGATGGAGGCGTGGGCCCGGGACCTCGAGGCGCGGGGCCGGTGCCCTTCCGTTCCTCGTCAGGCGGACCGCCTGGGTCGCGAATGTCGGACCCGGCTGGACGGCGACGCGATCGCCGCCCAGCTGGATCGTCTGATCCGCGCGGCCGGTGTCCTCCTCGCCCCCGGAGCGGCCCCGGCGCTCGACCGGTTGAGGTCCGCCGGTGTCCGGCTCGGGCTCGTCTCGAACCTCCTCCACGGGACCGGGGAGGGCTGTCGCGAGCTGCTCCGGTCGTTCGGGATCCTCGCGCCGTTCTCGGTCCTCGTCTTCTCGGACGAGCATCCCTGGTCGAAGCCGGGTCCCGAGCCGTTCCGCTACGCGGTCCGGCGCCTCGGAGCCAGCCCCCGCGATTCGGCGCACGTCGGGGACCTCGCGTACGACATCCTCGGCGCGCGCCGCGCCCACCTCTCGCCGATCCTCTACACGGGTCTGCATCGTCTCGAGCCCGAGCACCTCCGGGAGCTCGCCTACGCCGTGGACCCGCACGTCGAGCGCTACGCCCGGTGGTCGCAGGTGGCGGACCGGGTGCTCGCGCTCCGCTGACCTCGGGCTGCTCGGGGACCGGCCCTACTGGGCCAGCCTCGGGTAGAGCAGCGACTCGATCCAGATCAGCGCGAACGCGACCGCGGCGAGGACCCCGAAATCGACGCCGACGGGGTACTGCGACGGGGCGCCGGGGACCATCAGCGTGCGGAGCGCGTCGACGAGGTAGGTGAGCGGGTTGAAGGCGGAGACGACCCGCAGCCAGTACGGCATGACGGAGACCGGATAGATCGCGTTGCTCGCGAAGAAGAGCGGCATCGTCATCAGCTGCCCGATGCCGAGGAACCGCTCCTGCGTCTTGACGAGGCTCGCGATGATCATCGAGAGCGTCGAGAAGATCGACGCGCCGAGCACGATCGCGACCAGGACCCCGAAGACGGAGAGCGGCGAGAAGTCGAGCCGCACGTTGAGCGCGAGCGCGAGGAGGAAGATGATCACGGCCTGGGAGAAGCCCCGCAGGCTCGCGGACAGGGCGCGGCCGCCCACGAGCACGATGCGCGGGGTCGGGCTGACGAGGAACTTCGTGACGATCCCGAGCTCGCGCTCTCGGATCGAGGCCATCCCGTAGAAGATCGCGACGAACAGGACGCTCTGCGCGAGGATCCCCGGCGTGAGGAACTGAAGGTACGTCAAGGAGCCGGTCGGGATCGCGTGGATCGCGGTGAAGACGCTCCCGAACACGACGAGCCAGAGCGCCGGTTGCACGGCGCGCATGAGGAGCTCGCTCGGGTCGTGGGCGAGCTTCCGGAGCTCGTAACCGAAGACCGCCGCGACCTGCGAGAAGCCTCCGACGATCACCTCGGCGGCCGGCGTCGCGTCGGGGCCACTGGGCGGGGATCGGCTACTCCAGACGGACGGCTGCACGCCGAGTCCTCCCGGTCTCCCGATAGCTGCCGCCGAGCTCGATCTCCTCGCCGGCGTAGTGGACGAAGACGTCCTCGAGGGTGGCCCCGGGCCGACCCAGGCTCGCCTTCAGGGCCGCGGGCCGGTCGAGGGCCTGCAGCTTCCCCCGGTGAAGGATCCCGACCCGATCGCAGAGCTGGTCCGCCTCCTCCATGTAGTGGGTCGTGAGGACGACCGACGTCCCATAGGTCTTCCGGACGCGTTCGATCTGCGCCCAGACGGTGTCGCGCGCGAGGGGGTCGAGGCCGACCGTCGGCTCGTCCATGAAGAGGACGCGCGGCCGATGCATGAGGGCCTGCGCGATCTCGAGCCGACGGATCATCCCGCCCGAATAGTTCCGGACCAGCACGTCCGCGTACGCCGAGAGGCCCATGAACTCGAGCGCTTCCCGGATCCGCTTCTCGCGCTCCTCGCGAGGGATGCGATAGAGGCGCGCGAACACCCAGAGGTTCTCGTAGCCCGTCACCTGGCCGTCGACGGAGATCAATTGCGGAATGTAGCCGATCGCTCGGCGGGTCTCCGTCGGCTGGCGAACGATGTCGAAGCCCGCGACCTCGGCAGCGCCCGACGTCGGCGGCAGCAGTGTCGTAAGCATCTTGATCGTCGTCGTCTTGCCGGCCCCATTCGGTCCGAGCAGGCCGAAGACTTCGCCTCCGAATACCTGGATCGATAGATGGTCGACCGCCACCAGCGTCCCGAAGGAACGCGTGAGACCTCGAGTTTCGACGACCGCTTCGCTCAACGAAAAGCCTCTACGATCGCATCTGGAACCGAAACAGATGATAACGCCTGACCTGGGGACGCGAGGGTCCCGCACGGAGAACCCAGCCTAGGATTCTGAGGCCAAGCGTTCGGAATCGACACAGAAGCGACCACGGCACCTCGCAACTTTCTCGAAGACACTGAGCAGAGCGTCTCTGCGCGACGGGTTCCCACGGTTGAATTCGAAGTCCCGGCCAAACCATGTTATACGCAATCACCTTGCCGACAACTCGTGTACGGGACGTTGGCCTGGGCGAGTCCGGAGGATTCGATCAGAGCCACCGGCCCGTCACTCGAAAGAGGGTTTTAGATCCATGAGCGGAAGCAGAAATCGGTGGCGGTTGGCATTCGCGGTACTGGTGGCCGTCGTGATGATCGGATCGGCACTGGTGGTGCTCTCGTCGGCAGAGAGTACGACACAGTTCACTCCTACCTTGGCCGTGGTCGGGTCTTCCTCGCCCTCGTCTGCCTCGACCGCTTCCAGTCTCGCGACCGGGTCGCCGGCGTACTGCGCGTCGTTAGAGAGCACCTCCAATGACCCAGACTACTCGGCGTTCGTTCAGCATGTGGGCGTTCTGGCCCATGAAGCGACCGCCGCCGGCCTACCGGCGGCCGACCTCCATCTCCCGTACACGGGCCCCTACGCCGACCAAACGGTCGACGGGGTCGCGATGGCTGGTAGCCAACTGACCGCGGCCTGTGAGCAGGGAGCCCGAACTACGTCGCAGACCGACCCTACCGGAGTGGCGTATGACGGTACCGAGGACCTCCCCACGGGGACCCAGCACGTGACGCTGGATTCGAACAGCGTCGCGGGCATCCTGACCGTGAACTCCCAGACGCACAACTTCTACCCGGGCAGCGGAACCCCGACGCAGTGGGGCGCGCAGGAGAACGTCGTCCTTCCGAACGTCACTCTCTTCGGTTCGAAGTGCCCGAAGTCGCCGTGCTCCGCGACCGGATCGGGCAGCTATGCGTTCTGGGTCCAGAACGTGATCTCGTACGACTCGTTCAACGACACGATCTCCTTCGTGGACGACACGTGGAACTTCACCAGCGGGAGCGCGGAGATGTTCTCCTCCTCGCTCGCGAGCTGGTCACCGGACGGCTCCAACTACACGGGGGTCTGGGTCGCCTACTCTCCTTACTACTACTCGCCGCCGCCGTTCACCGTTACGACCTACGTCAACACGTCGGTGAATTCGGCCGGGGACCAGGTGCTCTGGTACAACTACAGCATCCAGAACCTGAACCATCCCTCGCTTTCGGTCTCCGATGGGACGTACGACTACCTCGTTTTCAATTCCCAGCCGAGGACCGGCGGGCCGGTATCGCTGAGCCCACCGGATTTCGAAGCCAGCTCCTCCGTAACCCACGAGGTCACCGAGGGCTACGAGTTCGACGCGTTCATCGGCGCGGACGACGGTTCGAACCAGCTGATGCTGGGCACGAACGCGACGATGCAGGTCCAGTACTGCGACATCTCGGACTGCACGCCGAACAACTTCGCTTACGCGAACGTCCCCGCGGCCGTCAACTACGGGAGCCAGACCGGCGAACAGACGGTGGGGGTCGCCGTCGACTATTCCGGCTCGACGGCCTATCTGACCGGCGGGCCCCTGATCACCCACGGCCTCTGGAACTACACCGGCCAGACCGGGGTCGCGCCGGGGGCGACGCAGGTCGCGAACGCGATCACCGTGTCCGGCGACCCGGACGGACCGTTGTCGACGCAGCCGTACGTCTTCGTGTTCTTCGAGAACAGCGCGTACACGAGTCAAGGCTACCAATGGGCGCCGGACGTCTCGGACTGGTACCTGATGCCCGGTACGTACAGTTACGAGATCATGCTGGCCGACTACGTTCAGCAGAACGGCTCGATCGTCGTCGGGGCTGCGCCCACCACGCTGAGCGCCAATCTTCCGTACAACCCCACCATGGGGGTCTATACCCCCCTGTGGGCCTTCAGCAACGGGCAGCTCCAGGGAATCTCGACGTCCGGATCTGGAACCGTCACGAGCCAGTATATTCCCTTCAATAA
This sequence comes from Thermoplasmata archaeon, assembly GCA_030042855.1. The sequence continues at coordinate 7,271 of JASHYU010000113.1, read as the reverse complement.
CCCGACCACCTCGTACTTCGGGTTCACGCCGGGTAACCTGAGCTCGAACTTCTACAGTTCCGACGACTATCACTTCCCCGCCTTCACCGGTGTCCTGTTCGACGGAACGAACGCCTACGTCGATCTCAACGCGCCTCCCCAATTCTCGGTGACCCCCTCCGTGACCCGAGGGACCCCGACGACCTACTACCTCGGAATCGAGTTCTTTGAAACTTCCAACATCACCCTCGCCCACGACACGAACGTCCGAGGGTGGCCGAGCTGGGAGGAGATATCGTTCTACATCACCGTCCCCGGCGCTCAAAACCCCGCGCCCCAGGCAGAGGTCTATGTCTGGAATTCGACGCACGATCTGATCATGTCCAACAACTTCGTGGGCACCAAGCCCACGAGCTCATCTTATGTGGCACCGGACGAGCTCGTCCTTTACGGCGGCACGGACAACTACGTGTGGGGCAACACGTTCCGCGATCCCCCGGGCGTTGCGCTGGGGACGACCTATGGGGGGATCGGCCTCGCCGAGAACGGCGATCTGATCTACAACAACAACTTCACGGTCGACAACCCCATCGTGTACCTGCCCTACAACTGGCCGAACGTGGCCGACTGCTTGCCCCAGACCTTGGGGGGCTGCGCGAACAATGCCCCGGGCGATGGCTGGTACTACAACAATCTCGCGAACGTGCTTGGCGATACGTGGAACGTTACGCCGCAGGCGGCCGGGAACGTCGTCAGCACCGTGAACGGATTCCCGTTGAGCGGGAACGTGCTCGGCCCCGCGATCGCGACCCAGGGCGGGAACTATTACTGGAACTACGGGACCTCGCCGAACAACTACACGACGAGCCCCTACGTCTCCCGATTCTACTACAGTGACTGGTCCAACATCTTCCCACTGGGCTGCGGGACGATCCAAGCGCCGGGCGCTCCGTGCGGAACTGCTCCGCCCGTCGTCGGCGCCTACGAGAACGGGATCACCGCGGGAGGTGACTATGCCCCCTACGGCCCGACCCTTGTCTTTTCCGAGACCGGCCTCACTGGGGGAGCACAGTGGTCGGTGACGGTCGGCGGAGTCCCGTACTCGACCTCCGGAAGCACGCTGCTGATCCCGGAGCCGTATGGTACGTACAGTTACTCGGTGACGCCACCGTCCGGGTGGGCCCTCGTCAGTCATTCCTCCGGGTCGCTACTCGCCTCGGGCGCTCCAACAGTCGCCCTGACCTTCTACAGCCTGCTTACCGCACCCGCGAGCCCGACGGTGAGCGCGACGGCGCTCGACGTCGACCAGACCCTGACCGTGAGCGACTCCATCCCGACGACCGGTGTCGCTCCCTATTCCTGGCAGTGGTTGACTTCACTCGACGGAGGCTCGTTCTCGTCGACGAGCCCGTGCGCGACGACCGGTGGCTCCGGTGGCTCTTCCGGCGAAGCGCTCGAGTGCGTGGCCACTGGTGGAACGCTGACCATTGGGGACACGTACGCGTTCGAACTCGAGGTCACCGACTCCGAGCCGACCCCCGCGACGCAGACTTCTCAGCCCTCGTCGACTGTGATCGTCGCCTCGGCCCTGACGGCGTCGACGACGCCGACGGTGAGCACGACGGTGCTGGACTCGGACCAGACGCTGACGGTGTCGGCGACGCTGCCGACGACGGGCACGCTGCCGTATGCATGGCAGTGGCTGGTGTCGGAGGACGGCGGAGGCTACGTCGCGGCGACGCAGTGCGCGATCAACAGCGGCACGGGCGCCTCGGCGGGCGTGACGGAGACGTGCACGGCGGCCGGGACGCTGGTGGGTGGGAACACCTACAGCTTCGAGCTCGAGGTGACGGACAGCGCGACGTCGGCGGAGAGCGCGACGTCCGGAGTGTCGGCGACCGTGTCGGTGGGGCCGGAGCTCACGGCGCCGAGCGCGCCGGGCGTGAGCGCGACGGCGCTGGACCAGAACCAGGCGCTGACGGTGACGGACACCATCCCGACGACGGGGACCGCGCCCTACACGTGGACGTGGCTGGTGTCGGTCAACGGAGCGAGCTACGGCACGGCGACGAAGTGCGCGGTGGACACCGGGGATGGAGCGAGCGCCGGTGACGCCGTGACGTGCGCGATCGCAGCGAGCGCGCTGACGAAGGGCGACACGTATGCGTTCGAGCTGAAGGTGACGGACAGCGCGTCGACGCCCGAGACGGAGACGTCCGCGGCGTCGTCGACGGTGACGGTGTCCTCGTCCCTGGCGTCACCCCCGAAGCCGGGGGTGAACTATCCGGCGCTGGACGACAACCAGGTGCTGACGGTGACCGGGAAGCTGCCGAGCTCCGGGACGGCCCCGTATTCGTGGGAGTGGCTGATCTCGGTCAACGGTGGAGCGTACACGGAGGCGACGGTGTGCGCGCCGACGACGGGGAGCGGAGGCTCGGTGGGCGAGGGGGTGACCTGCTCGGTGCCGGGCGGCACGCTGCTGCCCGGGGACTACTACACGTTCGAGCTCCGGGTGACGGACAGCGCGACGTCACCCGAGACCTCGACCTCGGGGCAGAACCTGGCGACGGTGACCGTGGCGACGACGCTGGTCGTGGCGGTGACGCCGAGCGTGAGCGCGACGGCGCTGGACCAGAACCAGGCGCTGACGGTGACGGGGACGATCCCGACGACCGGGACGGGTCCCTACTCGTATGAGTGGCTGTGGTCGAACAACGGCGGCACGTATGGCAAGGCGAGCGCGTGCGCGGTGGCGACCGGCTCGGGCGTAGCGGGCGGCACGGTGGTGACGTGCACGATCGCGGCCGGGGCGCTGAGCAACGGGCACACGTATGCGTTCGAGCTGAAGGTGAAGGACAGCGCGACGTCGAAGTCGACCGCGTATTCGCTGGCGTCCGCGACGGTGACGGTCTCGAAGGAGCTGGGAACGCCGTCGACGCCGTCGGTGAGCTCGACGCGGCTGGTGGAGAGCCAGACGCTGACGGTGACGGGGAAGATCCCGACGTCGGGGTCGGCGCCCTACAGCTGGCAGTGGCTGGTGTCGGTGAACGGCGGCGGGTACGTGGACGCGACGCAGTGCGCGGTGGAGAGCGGAACGGGAGGCGCGGCGGGCGCGACGGTGACGTGCACGATCGCGGGCGGAACGCTGACGGTGGGGGACACGTATACGTTCGAGCTGGTGATCACGGACGGGGCGACGGTGGCGGAGACGACGACGTCGGCGGCCTCGAAGACCGTCACGGTGGTGAGCTGAGGAACCGATCGCTCCTCCTTGTCGGACCAGGACGATGGTCCGACCCTCCCGGGAACGCGGGAGGGTGCAACCTCTTCCCACCGTCGGTTTTCATCTCGTGCGGCGAGCTTGGAAGTGGCGAAAAACGCGCGGCCCGGAATCCGCGACCAAAGTATGTTATACGAGGCCACCCTCCGGCCCGCCGGGTGAACGAGGTTCAGCCAGTCGGTCGGACCTCGGAGTCGGCCGGCCTCGGCGCTCCGGGCATGGGATCCACGTGCGCGACCTACGGCTCGAGGATGGGCGGGACCTATCGCGTGCGAGGGTCGCCCGTGGTCCGGCCGATCGCGCCCCGCCCAGCGCGCGGCCGAGCGGAGACCGGAGGGCACGAGCGAGTCTCGTGCCTCGGGCAGGATTGAGAGATCGACCGAGGATTGGGACAGCAGAACAAGGGTGAACAAACATGGGGAGAACCGGGTCTGAACGGGAGTGGAACGCGCGACGGAGGAGCCGATGCGGTTGACGGTCGTTCTCGCGGTGGCCGTGCTCGCGGCGCTCGCCGGTGCTGCAATGCTCGCGGCGGCCGTCGTGACCGCACCGGCCTTCGCGAATCTGACGGCGGCGGGATCGGGGTGCACGGTGACGGTGGACCACGAGAACGGCGGGGACAATGCGATCCAGACGGCGATCAATTCCTATCCCGGCGGCACGATCTGCGTCGGATCGGGGAGTTTCCCCGAGCAGTTGACGATCGAGTCTTCGGGAACGACGCTCAAGGGCGCGGGGGATGCCAAGACGATCATCGACCCGGGTTCCCTTGCGCTGAACACCTACGACTTCGATTCGGGCTATCCGGCCGCCGCCATCATCCTCGTCGCCGGTTCGAGCGGAACGCCGGCGACTGGAGTCACCGGGGTCACGGTCGAGGACCTGGAGGTCAATGGGGGCCCCGGGCAGAATTCGCTCCCGGGGAACGACTGCGCGCTGAACTTCCTGGGGGTGGACTTCCAGGCGTCTTCGGGTACGCTCACCAGCGCGAACGTCACCGGCATCCAGGAACCCGCCTCCGACTTCGGATGCCAGGGCGGACTCGCGGTGTATGCCTACAATGGCTACTTCACCTACGAAGGAGCCAACCATGTGCCGGACTCGGTCACGATCTCGCACACGCTGATCAGCGCGTACGACAAGAACGGGATCACCTGCGACGACCCCGAAGAGTCATGCACGATCTCCTCGAACACCGTGACGGGAATCGGCGCGAACACGCTCATCGCGCAGAACGGTATCCAAGTGGCGTGGGGTGCGTACGCCAGCCTGAGCCACAACACGGTGACCCAGAACGGCGTCTACACGGGCCCGAACGGGTGCACCGGATCGGCCCAGGGAAACAATCTCGACTGCGCGGGGAACGAAGGGGCCGGGATCCTCCTCTACATCGCGGCCACCGGAACGACCGTCACGTCGAACACCGTCTCCCTCTGCCAGTACGGGATCGCCGTGGAGGACGCGGCGGTCGCGTCGGACGGGTACGCCGGTCCGGCGTCGATCACCGTGAACTCGAACACGGTCGAGTCGAGCGTCGCCTACGGGATCGCCGCGGAGATGGCCCCCGGGGACACCGTGCTGATCACTTCGAACACCGTCAACAACGAGGCGACGGAGAACCCGACGAGCGGGATCTGGGGCGCTCCCGGCATCCTCGTGGACACCGGGAACTTCACGATCTCGAGCGACAAGGTCTACGGGAGCTCGACCGGGAACGGCGGCAGCAACGGCGCGAGCCAGCAGGTCTGCGGGCCCAGCGGGAACTTCTACGCGTGCACCCCCTCGGAGAACATCACGACGGCCGCCATCCAGGGGACCTCGGAGAACGGGTCGTACCAGACCAATGTCACGGTCTCGGGCGTCCAGTTCGAGGTGGACAACGACGATATCGCGACGCTGGGCGTGCTCGGGGGCGCGGTCAACATCGTCTACGTCTGAGGATCGCTCCTCGGCGCGCGCGACCGAGAGCTACGACCAACCCTTTCTGCCCTCTCCTGGGCTCGGCCGGCGAAGGGAAATGAGCCCTCGCTTCCTGACCCTCCACCGTTGACCCGTCGCCTCGCCGCCATCATGTTCACCGACCTCGTCGGCTTCACGAAGCTGGGCCAGCGGGATGAAGAAGCGGCCCTGCGCCTCCGGCGCGAGCATCAGTCGCTGCTCCGTCCGATCTTCGGCCAGTTCGGGGGACGCGAGGTGAAGTCCCTCGGGGACGGATTCCTCGTCGAGTTCGCGAGCGCGGTCGAGTCGGTCCGGTGCGCCGTAGAGATCCAGCGCGCGATCGGACAGCGGAACGCGTCGGTCGGCCCGGACGATCAGCTCCAGCTTCGGATCGGCGTGCATGTGGGGGACATCGTCGAAGAGGAAGGCGACGTGGTCGGCGACGCCGTCAACGTCGCCTCCCGCATCGAGCCGCTCGCGGACCCCGGGGGGATCTGCCTGTCGGCGAGCGTCTACGAGCAGGTCCGGAACAAGCTCCCGATCGTCTTCGAGCGGGTCGGCGCACGGAACCTCAAGAACGTGCAGGAGCCGGTCGAGGTCTATCGCGTCGTCGGGGGTGTGCGAGTGGCCTCCCCACCTCCATCGACTCCGGCCTCGTCGAGCCTCCGCCTCGCCGTCCTGCCGTTGGCCAACCTGAGCGCCGAGCCCGCGGACGAGTTCTTCGCGGATGGCCTGACCGACGAGCTGATCTCGCGGACCGCCCAGGTGCCTCGGGTCCGCGTGATCGCCCGGACCTCGATCCAGCGCTACAAGGGCTCGTCGAAATCGATGCGTGAGGTCGGCCAGGAGCTCGACGTCGGGCTGGCGCTCGAGGGGAGCGTCCGTAAGTCCGGCAACCGGGTCCGGATCGCGGTGCAGCTCGTCGACGTGCGGTCCGAGGCCCACGTCTGGTCCGAGCGCTACGACCGCCCGTTCGACGACATCTTCGCGATCCAGGACGACATCGCGGACCACATCGCACGGTCCGTGGCGGAGCACCTGGCGGGCCCTGCTCCCGAGGCCCCTCCGCGGCCCGGATCCACCGTTCCCGATACGTCGGACATGGAGGCCTACTCGCTGTTCCTGCACGCCCGCCAGCTCTTCGGCGAGAAGGGCTCGGTGGAGTCGATCCAGGCGGCGCTCGCGCTCTTCGAGAGCGCCGTCGCCCGAGACCCGAAGTTCGCGCGGGCGCGGGTCGGTGTCGCTGAAACGCTCCTCTGGCTCGCCACCGAGGGGCTGGTCCCGTTCCGCGAGGCCGAGGATCGAGCCAACCGCGAACTCGCGACCTCGCTCGCGCTCCACGACGGGATCGCCGAGGCGCACTCGGTGCTCGCGGCCCTGCACCTCGGGGCCGACCGCTTCGCCGAGTGCGAGCGAGAGGCGCGCCGGGCGATGGAGCTGAACCCGAGCCTCGCGGACCCGTACCGCTGGCTGGCGCAGCTCGCCGCCGGGGAGGGCGACCTCGACGAGGCCATCCGCCTCCTCCGGGCCGCTCGGCAGCTGAATCCGGACGACGTGAACGTCCTCTCCTTCTTCGGCCGAGCCCTGGCCTACGCCGGGCGCGAGGACGAAGCCCTCGCGTTCTGGAACGCGACAAAGCGTCAGGGCGGCTTCCGGACGAACGCCCACCTGGCGGAGTTCTATCTCGGGAAGGGCGATCTCGCGAAGGTGGAGGCGTCGGTACGCGAGATGGAGCGCATTCGTCCGAACAGCCCCTGGACGCTGGTCTACCGCGGCCTCCTCTCGATCCGTCAGGGGGACCCGGCGACGGCGCGGCGGCTCAAGGAGCGGCTCCAGGATCGTTGGAAACAGGGCGAGATGGTGGTGTTCTTCATCGGATTCCTCGAGTACGGGCTCGGCGAGACGGATGAGTTCGTCGCGTCGATGGAGGAGGCGCTCCGTCACGGAGTGCTTCCGCTGCTCGAGCTCCTCTACTCCCCGCTCTACGCGGCCGCGCGGGCAGATCCCCGGGTCGAGGACATCCTCCGAAGGCAGTCCCAACTTCGGAGCGTCCGTTTCCCCCGAAACCGTCCTT
>JASHYU010000112.1 GCA_030042855.1 Thermoplasmata archaeon | reverse complement strand
CAGACGCCGCGGTAACTCAGTTTGGGAGAGTGCAAGACTGAAGATCTTGAAGCCGCCGGTTCAAGCCCGGCCCGCGGCATCCCGCTCGCGCCGATCCGAGGTCCGATGACCGAGCGACGCTACGCGCGGCTGCGCCGAGGACCGATCCCCCCGGATTCCGGGTCCGCCGAGGTCCCGGAGAACGGGATGTGCCTTTCGGCGTTCCTCGTGATCGAACCGCCGAACCGCTCGGGGTCGGTGCTGCTCGGTAAGGTGAACCCGAAGGCACCGTGGTTCGATATCGGGGCGGTCGACCCGAAGCGCCTCGCCGCGATCGGCGAGCGCTGGATGCTCCCCTCGAGCCAGCTCCTCCTGTTCGAGTCGCCGGACGAGGCGGCCCGGCGGATCCTCCAGGACCAGCTCGAGACGTCCGAGCTCTCGCTCGACGGCCCGACGGTCTTCTCGGATCCCTCCGATCGACCGGGGGGCGACCCGCACTGGGACTTCCACTTCGTGTACCGGGGGCGCTGGAAGTCCGACGTCCCGCCGACGGTGGGCGCCTGGTCGCGACTCGAGTTCGTCGAGGTCGCGAAGCTCCGGCGGGAGGAGTTCGCGCGATCCCAGGGCGACGTCCTCGGGCTCGTGGGACTCCCGCTGACGGACTAGCCCCGGCCGGCCGATCCCTGCGAGCCGATAACTAGTTCCGGCGCGTCGGCCCATCCGCCACCGGGTTGAACAGCCCGGTGGACGAGCGGGACGCGACCCTTGAGGGTACCAGGTTCGGACCAGCGCGCGCGGTCGTCGGGATCGCGCGGACCCCCCCGACCGCTCCGAGCTCTCGGAGGGACCCTCGGGGCGTTGTCGGTGCTGGTCCTGCTCGTGGCGAACGCGACCGCGAGCTCGTCCGGATTCGACCAGTCGTTCTCCCAGTCGCCCACCACCTCGGATCCGAACGTCGGCCTCACCCAGCTCACGACCACCTACTCCAGCGGCCCGAACCTGACCTGCTCGTTCTCGGTCGCGGGAACGATCGTGCTCACGAACCCCGACTACGCCTACGCCGTCTACTTCGGCGGAAACTCCACCACCGACGCGCGCGCGTACGCGATCTTCAGCGACAACGCCACCCGGGGCCTCCTCGGCAGTCCCAACCTCACCGGGTCCGGAGCGAGCGGGGCCGGGGTGCCGCTGGTCTTCGTTCTCTCCGACAGCGATTCGAGCCTCAGCTTCGGCGTGGCGACCTCCCTGGTCGGTCCGGCGTCCGACTTCAGTGTCTTCGCGGAGGCCCACTACGCGAACTCCTCCGCCGAGGAGTCGAGCTCGCTCGGGGGCGCCTCCCACTCGAGCTCGGGCGCGACCCTGACCGGCCCGTGGCTCGCGGCCCTCGTGACGGGCGTGGTCGCGGTGACGGTGGTGGCAGCGCTCGTCGTGATCCTCCGGCGGCGCCGCCCCAAGGCGCCGACGGCCGGTCGGTCCTCCTGACCCGGGACGGCCGGGACCGCTCCGCCGGACCGGGGCGCGGCTACCGCGACGGGACGAACCAGACGTCCGTGATCGAGTACTTCGGGGCCGGGTCGAACCGGGCCTCGACCGGCATCCCGACGTAGAGGTCCGACTCGACGGCGTCCTTCAGCCGGACGAGGAGCAGGCTCCCGACGCCGTCGAACTCGACCATCCCGAGGTTGTAGGGCGTCTCCTTGAGGAACGCTTCGCTCCCGAAGTGGCACGTCGTCCAGGAGTGGAGCCGCCCCTTCGGCGGGAGGTCGATCCACTCGGTCGGGGCGCCGCAGACCATGCAGTGGCTCCGCGGCGTCGCGTAGACGAACCCGCACTTCGGCTTGCGGCACTTCGAGCCCCGGAGCCGCCCCTCGGCGAGCCCGAGGAAGAACGGGGAATCCTCCGCGTAGCTGTGGATGTAGTTGATCGAGTACGGGAACCGGATGATCAGGCTCTCCACGCCGTCCGCGTCGCGGAAGAGGACCGCGCCCGAGCGCTCGAGCTCGGCCTGGGCGTCGCGGAACTTCGAGAAGACCGGCGGTCGCGCGGTCATCGGAACCCCCGCTCGAGGATCGAGACGGTCACGGCCGATCCCGTGCCCGCATGGCTGTGGATGGCGCCCCGCTGCGGCCGGTCGAGCTGGAGCGCCGGGTCGCCGAAGTGCTTCGCGACCGTTCCCTGGAGCTGCCAGAAGGCGAAGACGGCCTGCATGAGGCCGGTCGCCCCGACCGGGTGGCCGCAGGCGATGAGCCCGCCCGAAGGGTTCACGGGGATCGCGCCCGCGCGCGGTACGCGGAAGCCGTAGTCGATGTCCTTGAGGAACGGATCGCCGCGCTCCACGAACGAGTACCCCTCCCCGTACTTGCAGAGGCCGAGGTCCTCGTACGTCTGGATCTCGCTCGACGCGTAGGCGTCGTGGAGCTCGATGAAGTCGAGCTCATGGTTCGGGTTCGTGATCCCGGCCATGCGGTACGCCTCGATGCCGGCGGCCCGCCCGGCCCGGAACGAGTGGACCCCCGGGTAGCGGAGCTCGGCGTAGTCGCGCGGCCGCTCGTGCGGCATCAGCGGGACCTTGCCGAACGGCCGGTCGGCGAGCCGCATCGTGTCGGTCCCGGTGCCGACCCCGATGACCCGGATCGGCCGGTCCGTGAACTCCTTCGCCCGCTCCTCCGTGCACAGGACGACCGTCGCGGCCCCGTCGCTCATCGTGCAGATCTGCTCGCGCGTGAGCGGGTAGCTGATCATCTCGGAGTTCAGCACGTCGTCGACCGTGAGCCGCTTCGGGTACTGCGCGTACGGGTTGTGGAGCGCGTTCAGGTGGTTCTTCACCGAGACGAGGCTCATGATCCGCGAGCCCTCGGCGATCGCGAGGCGCTGGGCCTCGCGCTCGTCCTTCACGTTCGCGAACTTGCCGAGCCGAAGGTACTCGTAGATGTGCCGGATGACCATCAGGGCGTAGTAGCCTGTGTAGAACCCGCCGAGCGGGAAGTCGAAGTTCGTGTCGGAGGCGAGGGCGATGAACTCGTTCCCCTTCCACGTCGCGACCCGGCTCATCGTCTCGAACCCGGCGCCGAGGCAGACGTCCATGCGCCCGCTCGCCACCGCCTCGTAGGCGGCCTGGAAGCACTCGCCGCCCGTCGCGCCGCCCCACTCGATCCGCACCGAGCCCTTCGGGTTCATCCCGAGGTAGTCCTGGACCATGCTCGCGGCCTTCAACTGCCGGGCGAAGTGGTCGGAGAAGTACGAGATCCGCGTCCCGTCGATCCGGTCCGCGGTCAGGTTCGGGATCCCTTTCAGCGCGTAATCGTAGGCGCGCTTCACCATCAGGCGGAAGTCCATCGATGGGTGCGCCTTCGCGAACTTCGTCACGCCGCCGGTGACCATGTAGACCTTCCGGCCCTGCGAGCGCGGGACCCGTGCGGTCCTTCGTACCGGCGCGCGGGGACGCGGGCGCGATCTCTTCGAACGAGGGGGCATGCGAGAACTAACCTCGAGGGCCCAGCGGGGTCCACCTCTTAAGCCTCGCTCGGCGGGGCCGTTCGGAACGGTTTAACGCGCGCGTCGTTCGTACCCGCCCATGCCCCGCACGCGTCCGCCGAGCGATCTCCTCTCGATCCGGGACATCGCGGACGAACTCCCCGCGCTCCTCCGCCAGGCCGCGCAGCTGAAGGCGGAGCGTCGGCGCGGGATCCGACGGCCGACCCTGCCGGGCCGGAACCTCGCGCTGATCTTCGAGAAGCCGTCGACGCGCACGCGCACGTCGTTCGAGGTCGCCGTCCACGATCTCGGGGGCCACGCGCTCTACCTCTCCCCCCGGGACCTCCAGCTCGGCCGGGGCGAGACGATCGCCGATACCGCGCGCGTGCTCTCGCGCTACGTGGACGCGATCTGCTACCGGGCCTTCCACCACACCGACGTCGTCGAGCTCGCGAAGTGGGCCAGCGTCCCCGTGATCAACGCGCTCGACGACCTCGAGCACCCGTGCCA
>JASHYU010000111.1 GCA_030042855.1 Thermoplasmata archaeon | reverse complement strand
GGTCGAAGTGATACCGGCCTTCGCGATCGACACGGTGTTGTGGAGCACGAGCCCCTCGGCGACGAAGGCGTGCCTGGGTTCGACCGTGACGTCGTAGACCCAGCGCTCCCCCTGCCTCGGGATCGACTCGATCGATCGGACCTTCACGAAGCGGATCGGAGCGTCCAGCACCGGCTTCAATCGGGCGAGTTCCGCTTCGACCCGATCCCGTTTCTCCGACGCCATCGCGCGGACGGTCCGCCTCAGTAGCTCGCCCTGGGCGGAGCTCGGGTCGGCGTCGTGCGCTCCGACCCAGGACGCGGAGCGTCCCAGCCGTCGCGCGATCTCCCGGGTCGGGACTCGATAGACGTGGCGGATCTCTCGGGCGTTCCTCCACTCGGAACGGGGGGCCGGGGCGGATTCGAGGTACGCCCGGACCTGGTCCAAGCACCTGCTCAAGACGCGCCGGTCGCCGCCGCGGCCGACCCGGTCGGCCGCGGCGACCTTCCCACGGTTCAGCCGGAACTCTTCCCGGAGGGCGAGAACCCGCCGCACGAGGTCGCGGGGCAGTTGGTCCCGATCGCCGGGGCCTCCCTCGCTCCGCTCGACGAACTCGTGGAGCCTCAGACTTCGCGGGTCCCGTCGTCCGATCTGCTCGTAGAAACGGCGCTGGCCGAGCGACCCGGAGACTCTCACCTGGTACCGGGTGCCGGACCGATCGCCGGACAACGGGTCGTGGGAGGTCCCGATCACCGAGAAGATCCCGAGCGACAGCAGTAGATCCGCGTAGTCTCGCGCCAAGCCCTCGGAGCTCGTGCGCAGGCCGAAGCCCACCGAATCGAGGTAGCCGTCGCCTCGGAACGCCTCGACCAAGAACTCGGTCCGGCATTCCGTCGAGGCATGGAACAGGCCCTTCGGGACTCGCTGTTCCGGAGGCGACCGCACCAACTCCGGGAAGTTGTTCCGTACGTACTCGAAGATGTCCTCGCTCGCGGCGCGGACCTGCGCGAGCGGGCGCGTCGCCGGGCCGCGTCGCGCCGCGGGCTGGAACCGCGCGTAGGGGTCGACTTCGAACACGGACTCGAACCGTCCGGCCCTATCGGCCCGGAGGGCCGGGGGCGTGCTCGCCACGTCCGCTTCCCCGGTGCGACCGGGCGCACGCGCCCGGTCGCGTCCCTCGCCGACCAGCTGTCCGAGCAGGCGGGCCAAACGCACGTCGTATCGGGTCGGTAACGTGGCCGACGTACGATCCGTTCGAACTGGCGGTGCCTGAAGAACCGCTTCGTTCAGCTCTCTCGGGTACTCGGCGACGGCGGGCCCCAGGTCGCCGGGCCGGACCTCGCGGGCCGGTACGGTCCGCCACTCCCCATCCTTCCAGACAAAAACCGGGTGCTCGGGAGTCACCAGAACGGAGCGACCGTGCTCGTACCGGAGGCGGAGGAACTCGGACGGGGCCAGATGCCGGCTCACCCGATCGACGGGGGCCCGGTAGAGCCCCTGGAAGTCCGTGGATAATAACGAGACCTGTCCCCGGTCGAGCGGGAGGATCTCGCAATCCTTCCCGGGGACGACTTCCTCGAGGTGACGGGCCATGAGCTCGTCGACGAATTCGCCGATGGGCCGGCGCTCGCCGTTGTAGAGCATCAACTCGAACGAGGGGTGGTACGACTGCTGTTCGAGCGCCTCGTGCATGGCCGACCGGTCTTCCGCGCTCATCTTGTCGAGCTCGTCGATGATCGCCATCCCCCCATCCGCAAGGACGAGCATTCCGGCTTCGAGGACCCAACGGCCCCCGGCGAAGTCGTCCTTCACGGCCGCCGCGGTCAGGCCGGCCGCCGTCGCGCCTTTCCCGCTGGTGTAGATCCCCCGCGGCGCCACGTCGGCGATGTAGCGGAGGAGCTGGCTCTTCGCGGTTCCCGGGTCACCGACCAGGAGAATGTGGATGTCGCCGCGCACGCGGACGCCGTCCGAGTGTCGCTTCTCGACGCCCCCGAACAGCTGGAGGGCGATCGCCTCCTTCTCCTCGGTCATCCCCTTGATCGTGGGCGCGAGCGACATCACGATCTTGTCGACGACCGTGGGGTCGCCCCGGAACTTCTCGAAGAACTCCGTCTCCTCGGGCGTGATCTCGATCTCGTCGTACTCGCGGGCCTTCGTCTCGAACGAGTTCCCGAGCACCATCAGGTCGAACGTCGTGTTCCGTACGACGCCGCCGCGGGACGCGCTGGCCCGCTGGAAGCTCTTCAGGACCCCGTTGAGGATGATCCGATTCCCGGGCAGCACCTTACCGGTGAGATCTTCGGTCAGGAGGATGGACAACCCTTGCGGATGGGCCCCGTGGCGCAGGGTCTCGGGGTGCTCCTGGATCTCGATCCGCTGGGCGTCGACGTACGAGGACTCCTCCGTGACGAGTCGAAAGCGGGTCCGGCCCTGCGTCTTCCCGCACCCTCCCTGCGACTCGGGACACTCGAGCGGCTCCCGGAACACGAGCGAGGCCTCGTCCTGCGGTTCGTGGAACTTGGTTCGGCACGCGACGCACTCGAACACGGCGTCGCGGATCTGGGGTCGGACCTCGGAGACCCGG
>JASHYU010000110.1 GCA_030042855.1 Thermoplasmata archaeon | reverse complement strand
GTCGTCACCACTTTGTCCTTGCTGTTGATGGCGGTGACGCTGTTGCTGCCGAAGTTAGCGACGTAGACTTCCCCATTGTTCGCATCGTATGCGAGCCCGAGCGGGCTGGTACCCACAAAAATGGTGGTCGCCACTTTGTTCTTGGAGTTCAGCACGGAGACAGCGTTGGAGCCGGAATCGGTTACGTAAATGTCCTTGTTTGCGGGGTCGTACAGAACTTGGTCCGGATTGGTTCCTATGGCCACTGTCGCGACGACCTTATTGGTGGTAGCGTTGATCGCAAAAACGGAATCGCTCCCCCAGTTTACGACGTACATGTCACCGGAAGCCGGGCTGTAAGCTGAGGCGTTCGGCGTTGAGCCCACCGCGATGGTTTTGACAACCTTGATGACCTGGGGCGTGGCGGGAGCGGGCCCAACAACCATGCCCAACGCGCCGGGTGCGATTGTCAGCAAGACGAGCAGCGCAACAGCCACGGAAACGACGGCCCCCGTCAACTTGCGATTCATGTTCTCAACCGACGCCTTCCCGCCAGACCGTTTCCTTCGATAAAAGTCTGCCGTCGATTCACGGAGTTGTGAACGCTCACCTGGGGGGGCACGTAGGTGCTTGGCCACCGCTAGGGTCTGGGCGCGAGCTAGGTCATGATGAAAGGACCTGATCCCCATACCCCTCCAATCGAATCCCCTCCAGCGGAGTCAAGACCGTTAGGGACTGTAGCGGGTCCGGGCGACTCGTCCTTCGATTTCCGACTCGCGAGCACTATCCCAAGCTGCAAACTCTTCACTCGCCGATCCGCACACGAGGGCCCTGACTCCAATCTCGCGTCGCAATGAGCTCGGTGTTGACGGGCGATTCCCCCACGGTATTCGAACGGCCCGCGGCGTAAATCCGCCCCGCTCACGACCCGCTCGCGCGCGCCGAGGGCCTCAACCGTAGTAGATCGCGATCGAGTCGTCGGACGCCTTCACGTGCGAGATCGTGAGGTCGCTCGAGCTGACGACGTAGACCCCGATGCAATCGTCGACCGCCGTGACGTGCGCGATCGTGATCGCGGAGGACGCAACCACTTTGACGCCGGTCGACCCGTCGTGCACCGTCACGTCCTTCACGGTCAGGTTCGACGAGGCGTACAGGTACACCCCCGTCGAGTCCTCTTTGCCCGACACGTTGGAGACCGTTCCGTGCTTGGACTGGTCGAACTCCACCCCCACCGAGTCGAGCCGGAAGGTCAGTCCGGTCACGGTCGTCTTCTCAGAGAGGGTGACGTTCGCGCCGATCGAGCCGTTCACGGCGGCGAGATCGTCGAGCGTGAGGCCGTTCGTCCCCGGCAGATAGTAGTACGCGTCGTAGTCCGTCGACGATCCGTAGTCGAGTCCGGCGGACACCCCGACCCCGTCCTTCGAAGCGGAGATCCCCGAGAACGTCCCGTGGGCACTGCTGAGCGCCTCGACCCCGAGCGCGTCGACCACGGTGAGGTCGCTCCCGGAGGTATGGGACGACCCGACGTCGGTGACTCCGGTGGCTCCGGTGGAGACCGCGACGTTGGTGACGCTCGTTCCGATCGAGTCGCCGACCCAGACCCCGGGGCTCTCGAGCTCGGAGGTGATCGCCGAGACCCGGGCATCGGTGTCCTGCCAGAGCACGATCTGGAGGCCGTAGTCTTCCGCCGCGGTCTCCTGGTGCGTCACGATGTCGCCCGTCCCATCGAAGAGGTCGATCCCCGAGGTCCAGTAGGGGAGCTCGAGCGTCGCGGGCGCGGGAGCGAGGAGGCCCGTCTCTTCCGGGTCGGAGTAGTCGAGGATGAAGTAGTCGCCCTTCGCCCGGTCCACGCCCTCGTAACTGTCGTCGACCTCGATCGGCTTCGAGACCCCCTGGGCCATCACGAGGACGAAGGTCGGGTAGCCGTAGTCGTTCAGGTGGTCGAAGGTGAAGTTGACGTCGACGGTGAGCCCCGCGAAGTCGTAGGGGGTGGAGCTCGCGCCGGTGACCGCCTTCGCGAGCGCCGCCGCCTGGGCGTTCGAGAACAGGTAGAGGGGAGCGCGGAGGGAGCCGTGGGCCGCCGGCAGATCGAGGTCGTACGCCGTGTCGGTCCCCGTGACGACCGTGCCGTTCACTTCGGCCGAGCCGGCGGCGAACGCCTGGACAAAGTACTCGGTCGTCCAAGGGGCTCCGAGCGGGGGAAGGTAGGTGTTGAACGTCCCGGAGCTGCTCGTCGGGAGCCAGCTCATGTTGTCGCGTTCGTGGGGGGCCCAGGGATCGAGCACCGGCCCGGTGTTGCTGACGAAGACGAACCCGTAGGTGGGAGAAATCTTCCCGGCGAGGTGGATCGCCCCGCTCCGCACGGAGACGCCCGGTTCCGCGCCCCAAAGGCCGTAGAGCATCGCGGGGCCCTGGTGGAGGACGAGCGTGTGGCTCGTCGTCCAGTAGTCCGCGATCCCGGTCGACGTCTCGCCCGTGTCGGTGCCGAAGTTGTAGGCCGACGGGACGCTGCGGAAGCCGCCGGACGAGGCGTTCGAGTACTCGAGCGCCATCGTCCCGTTCAGCGAACGGAACACGGCGTTGTCCCCGCCGAGGTCCCCGACGAGCACGAGCTCGGCGTCCCGGAAGAGTCCCCCGGGCGATGGGGCGAACCCATCGACCGAGAACCCCGGGGTCCGCGCACCGCCCGAGCGGTTGAACACGATCGTGTCGCTCACCCCGGTGTAGACCTTGCCGGAGCCGGACTCGATGATGCGGTAGCCGTACGAGATCTGGGTGCGCTTCTGGGCGTTGACCGAGGCGTTGTTGTACAGCTGGATCGTCACCGGGTACGAGGCGGCGTGGACCGGTACGGTCGCGCCGACGCACTGGAACACGCCGCCGTAGCTCGCGAGGATCACGTCGACGCCGGCCGAGCTGTTCCCGCACCCGAAGTAGATCGTCCCCGGCTGGATCACGAGCGCGCTCTCGGAGGACGAGGTGAGATTGAACGTGTCGTCGACGAAGTGGATGCCCGTGCCGTTCCAGTCGACCACGTTCTGGGTCCAGAAGAACCCCTGGTCGCTGCCGGGGATCGAGATGTTCGTCGCGACGGTGTTGAGCTGCACCCCGAACTCGTATTCGTTCCCGACGAAGCCGTCGTGGGAGCCGCCGGGGTCGACGACGCCGCTCGACGCCGGGTCGGTGACGTTCGGAGCGGCCTCGAGCGTGATCTCGCCGAGGAAGTGCGAGGTGTTGTACGCATAGGTCTTCGCGCCAAGACCGAGGTCGGCGAGACCGAGGGGGGCCGGCTGGGCGACGTAGAGCGGATCGATCCGACCGTTCGTCACCGGGGACGGATCCTCGAGCAGCGCTAGGTCGGGAAGTGAAACGAGCGGCTTGAGGCTGGATCCGGCGTGCGAGAGCGATTCGATCCAGGGCGCATCCCGAAGATTGGGTGCAATGCTCGTTGGCGAGAGCGTCGGCGTCGGGGTGGCACCGGTCAACGCGGGGGAATCGGCACCCGGCGCCCCGCCGCTCCCCGTCGGGGATGCCGCTCCGGCCCCCGGGAGGGACCCGGCCACCGGGACCGCCGATCCGATCGGAACCGCCAGCCCGAGCCCGATCGCGCCCGACGCGATCAATAGCCACAGCGTGTGACGACGCGTGCCTCGCATGGCGCGCCTCCAGCCCCGCCGAGTTATACATAGTTTCACGCGGACGACACGACGCGAGTCACCGTACCGCGTCCGGGGCACGCTCGAGGTCGGCGTTCGCGCGGTCCAGCCCTGGGACCCTCGACCGTTGGGCCCTGCGGGGACCATCGCCCCGTGCAGACGTGCCGAAGGGGCCCCCTCGTGCTAGAAGCGCCGCGACTTACGAAAGGGTTGTTATACCGGGGCTCGCTCCGGACGCTCACGCTCGAACACAGCATGAGCGGGGCCCTGAACTCGGGCCAGGTCCACGGCTGAGGTGCGACTCGACCCCCTCGGGGGTCCGCGCTAAGGAACGGACACATGGAGCCCTTGAACGTCTGCATCAACACGCAAACGCCTCTCCTCCAGTTTGCGACGCCCGACGACGGCGGGCGCCCGCTCTGGAGCCTCGAGCCGGACCTAGCGAAGCTCCAGCTCGGAGTCGACTACCGGTTCTCGCCGGGAGGCGTCACCCGCATGGTGTATCCGCTCGCGCGCCGGCTCCTCGCCG
>JASHYU010000109.1 GCA_030042855.1 Thermoplasmata archaeon | reverse complement strand
GCTTCGGAGCTTGGGGGGTCGGCGGAATCGAGCGCACGATCGTCGCGCCCGTCCTCCTCTGGGCGGTCGTGGTGTCGATCCACCTCCTGCGGATCCGCGCGTACGCGCCGCGGATGGTCCCGGGCGTCACGACGACGTGAGGCGGGGCCGGGGGCCGGGGTCGGAGCGTGAGCGCTGCCGCTCGTCCCGCGTGCCCGATCTGCGGAGGGAAGCTCTCCGAACCGGTGAGCGGGGACGTCCACTGCTACGTCGAGTGCACGGCCTGCGGCGAGCGCTTCGACCTCAAGGATCCCCGGATCCTCCCGGGCTGAGCCGGTCGCCGGCCTAGGTGTTCGTCTCGCCGAACCGCCGGATGTCCTCGGGAGCGGTCTTCTTCTCGACGGGCCCCGTGCCCTGGACCTGGACGCGGATCTGCTCGACGACCTCGGGGTTCGCGAGCGTCGTGATGTCCCCGTAGTCCATCGAGTTCGAGATCGACGCGAGCACGCGCCGCATGATCTTCCCGGACCGGGTCTTCGGCATGTCGGGCACGATCCGCACGGTGCGGGGCCGGGCAATCTTGCCGATCGTCGTCTCGATCGCCTTCGCGACCTTCTCGGCGATCGCCGGGTCCGGCTTGATCCCCGGTTTGACCGCGATGTACACCTCGGGCACGCGCCCGCGCTCGGCGTCCACGATCGGGACGACCGCGGCTTCGGCGACCTCGGGCACCGTGAGGCACGCGGACTCGATCTCTTTGGTCCCCAGCCGGTGACCCGCGACGTTGATCACGTCGTCGATGCGGCCTAGGATGCGGATGTAGCCGTCCTTCGCCATCAGCGCGCCGTCCCCGGCGAGCCACGGCCAGTCGCGCCAGTCCTTCGAGTTCTTGTCCCGGTTGTACTTCCCGTAGTACTGGCGGACGAACCGCTCGGGATCGCCCCAGATCGTCTGCATGATCCCGGGCCACGGGTTGCGGATGCAGATGTTCCCGGCCTTCCCGGAGCCCGCGGGGATCTCCTTCCCGTGCTCGTCGTAGATCACCGGGTAGATCCCGGGCATCGGCGGACCGGTGCTCCCCGGCTTCATCGGGTCGATCGCGGGCTTGGTCGAGCAGAGGAACCCGCCCGTCTCCGTGAGCCACCAGGTGTCGGTGATCGACGCCTGGCCCCGCCCGACGGTCCGGTAGTACCAGAGCCACGCCTCGGGCTCGATCGGCTCGCCCACGGTCGTCATGCACTTGAAGTGCAGATTGTACTTCTTCGGCTCGTCGGGCCCGAGCTTCCGCAGCATGCGGATCGCGGTCGGCGAGGTGTGGAAGATGTTGACGCCGAGGCGCTCCGCGATGCGCCAGGGCCGGCCCGCGTCGGGGTGGGTCGGCACGCCCTCATACATCACGGTCGTCGCGGCGAGCGCGAGCGGACCGTAGACGATGAACGAGTGCCCGGTGATCCAGCCGATGTCCGCCATGCACCAGTAGATGTCCGTCGGGTGGACGTCCTGGATGTACTTCGTCGCGCCCGTGACGTAGGCGAGGTAGCCGCCCGTCGAGTGCTGGACGCCCTTCGGCTTGCCCGTCGAGCCGCTCGTGTACATCAGGAAGAGCGGCGCCTCCGCGGGCATCGAGACCGGCGGCACCCGGGCGCCGGCGAACTTCTTGATCTCGTCGTCGACGAGGAAGTCCCGGCCCCCGACGAGCGGCGTCGTGCTCGCCGACTTGTCGCGGAACCGCTTCCAGATGAGGACCTTGTCGACCTTCTGCCCCTCGGCCTCCGCCTTCTTGACCGCGAGGTCCGCCTGCACCTTGTGGTCGACGACCTTGCCGGCGCGGTAGTAGCCGTCCATCGTGATGAGCACGCGGCTCCCCGAGTCCACGATGCGGGCGCCGCACGCCTCGCCGCTGAACCCTCCGAACACGACCGAATGGATCACCCCGAGCCGAGCGCAGGCGAGCATGGTGATCGGGAGCTCGGGCACCATCGGCATGTGGATCGTGACCCGGTCGCCGGTCTTGAGGCCGCAGAAGTCGCGGAGGAGCGCCGCCATCTCGTTGACGCGAATGTAGAGCTCCTGGAACGTGATCGCGACGACCGGATCGTCCTCCGCCTCGGACACCCAGAGAAGAGCGGCCTTGTTCCCGTACCGCTCGAGGTGCCGATCGACGCAGTTGTACGAAACGTTCAGCTTCCCGCCGACGAACCACTTCCAGAACGGCGCGTTACTGGTGTCGAGCGTCGTCGTCCAGTACTTGTCCCAGCTCAGCAGATCGGCGTACTCCCGGAAGCACTCCGGGAAGTTCTTCTCCGAGAAGCGCTCCATGACCTCCGGGTCCGTGAGGTTCGCCTGCCCGACGAACTTCGGCACTGGATGGTAGTACTCCTCCTCTTTCCAGTGCACCGCGATCTCGGCCTCGGTGAGTCGCATCTCGTCGTCCTTGCTCGCCGCGTCGCTGTGAGCTTCCGCCATGAGTGGAGAAACCCCTCGGGCCGCCCGACGCGGGCCGTGGTTATACCTGTTACGACATCGCACGC
>JASHYU010000108.1 GCA_030042855.1 Thermoplasmata archaeon | reverse complement strand
CCCTTGAAGACGAACTTGTCGGTCGCGGGGTCCCACTCGTAGACGGTGTTCGTGATCAGCTCGTTCGTCTCGGGCTCGAACCCGACGATCTCGAGCACCTGCTTCAGCCGGACGGTCCGGGCGGGGGTCGCCGTCGCGACGGCCCCGCCCACGTCCGCGGTGGCCGGCATCCGGTTCACCCTCCGGGGACCGGCGCGGCCGCGCCCGGGACGGCCGGGGGTGGGGCCGCGGGCGGGGCCGGGGACGCGCCGGCGGCCTCCGCCGGCGGGGCGGTCTGAAGGCGCTTCATGACCTCCATCGGGTCCTTGTAGTACTCGGCGATCGTTCGCCAGAGCTGGCGGTAGTCGGTGATGTCCCGCTCGACCAGGTAGCGGATCACCTGCGTGCGACGCTGGAACTCCGCGTCCATCTCGTCGGTCGTGTAGTTCTTGAGATCCATGATCTTGTCAAAGAGGAAGGAGTGGCCCTTGAAGACGAACTTGTCGGTCGCGGGGTCCCACTCGTAGACGGTGTTCGTGATCAGCTCGTTCGTCTCGGGCTCGAACCCGACGATCTCGAGCACCTGCTTCAGCCGGCGGACGACCCCCCGCTCGGTCCGCGTCTGGATCTGGATGATCACGTTGTTGAGCGCGGAGAGCAGGATGCGCGGCGTGTTGATCGGGGGGTTCTCGAGGCGGTTGACCATCGACTTCACGCTGTCGGCGTGCATCGTCGAGTAGGTCGTGTGGCCCGTCGCCATCGCCTGGAACATCGTGTACGTCTCGCGGCCGCGGACCTCGCCGACGATGATGTAGTTCGGGCGCTGCCGGAGGGCGGCGCGGACGAGATCGAACATGTCGACCTCGCCGGCGGCCTTCCCGTCGGGGCCGCGGTCGCCGGTCCCGCTGCGCGTCGCGCCCGGGATCCAGTTCTCGTGCGGGAGGTTGACCTCCCGGGTGTCCTCGATCGAGACGATCTTCGCGGTCGGCGGGATGAAGAGCGCGATCGCGTTGAGCGTGCTCGTCTTGCCCGCGGCGGGGCCGCCGCAGACGATCACCGATTCCCCCTGCTCGGCCGCGAGCCAGAAGTAGGCGACCATCTCCTCGTTCGACGTCCCGTTCGCTACGAGGTCGACGGGCGTGAACGGCCGCTCCTTGAAGCGACGGATCGTGAAGCTCGCGCCGCGCGTCGTCACCTCGCGGGCGTACGTCGCCTGGACGCGGTGGCCCTCGGGGGTCGTTCCGTCCAGGATCGGCGCGGAGACGCTGACCGACTTCCCGCACCGCTGGCCGAGCATGACGATGAACGAATTGAGCGACTCCTCGTCGAGGAAGACGACGTTCGTCTTCACCGACTCGTACTTCGAGTGGAAGATGAACAGCGGCACCTCGACCCCGTCGCACGAGATGTCCTCGACCTCGGAGTCGAAGATCAGCGCGTCGACGGGTCCGTAGCCGACGAAGTCGCGCAGGACGTAGTAGATGATCCGCTCCTGGGTGATGGGGCTGAGGGAGATGCCCCGGCTCGAGAGGTATTCCTCGACCTCGCCGCGGAGGTAGCTGCGCTTGTCCGCGGCGGTCTGACTCCCGACCTCGCTGCCCAGGATCCGCGCGAGGGTCCCCTTGAGGTGGTCCACGAGCTGCTTCTCATGGGCGGAAAGCTGGGGCTCGATCACCTCGTAGAGGTACTCCTTGTTGCGGTCATTGTAGGTGACCCGGGAGTACGAGTACGGGGGGTTCACCGCGCGGACCTCGAGCTCCTTCATCGAGGGCTCGAGCAAGGGCGGCATCGCGGTGATGAACGTCCCGGGGAGCTCCGCGGGGGCGCCCTCCTCGGGACCGGCCGCCGCGGGGGGCGGGGTCGCCGGCGGGGGGTTGGTGCCGGCCGGAGCGGGAGCGCGCGGGATCTTGACGCGGAACGTGTTCGAGGCCATGGATCGTTACGTCCCTCCGAGACCGAGCGTCAGCTGGGTCGCGGCGGAGAAGACCGTCGCGTAGTCGATGTCGTAGACGTTGACCGCGATGATCGTCGTCTGGCCGGACTGGGAGGCGCACGTCGGGTTGACGAGCGGGATCGAGGCGGTGGTCGTCCCCGGGATCGTGAAGTTGTAGCTCGAGACCCCGGACGTGGGATTGAGCGCGTACTTGATGCCGCTCACGTTGAGGTCGGACCAGAGGTACCGCTGCCAGGCGCACGGGTTCGCCGTGCCGACCTCGAACGTCACCGTCAGCGAGTTCGGCGAGATCACGCCGCTCGTGATCTTCCCCGCGGAGGCGATCTCCTGGGTGTAGCGAAGGTGGCTGAAGACCTCCTGGGAACCCTGTCCGATGATCGTCGAGGCGTTGCCGAACGTCTGGAGGTAGCTCGTCGTCAGGGAGGTGTTCCCGGCGACCGTCGTGACGTTGAACGGCGGGGGCACCGCCATGATCTCCGAAGTGCCGCCCTGGCTCTGGACGACCGCGTCATCCTCGAAGTAGAACGTCTGGGCGCTGTAGTACCGGTTCGGGAGCTGCATCTCGAGGACGCCCGTCGCGGCGTGCTGGGAGAAGTACGCCGAGCCTCCGGGCCCGGGGGAGAGGGTGATGTTCTCGAACGTGCAGAACTTCGAGTCCGTCGGCTGACCGGTCGTCTTGCCGGTCGCATTGAACCCATCGGGGCAGGCGAACGGGATGAAGGTCAGCGTGGCCTGCGTCGGCTGGGCGATCAGGGGCACGCCGTCCGAGCTGAGCGTGAACGGCACGCCGTAGATCGACGGTCCGCCAATCAGGTACTGGGCGTCGACGTACGACTTGAACTGGGCGAACGAGGTGGCCGCCTCGCTGGTGAACTGGGACTCGTTGTCGGTCATCCAGAGAGGTACGTACTGCGTGAGGAAGATGCCGAAGAGCGCAAAGAAGACGAGGAGCGCCAGCAGGGTTCCGATGACGGCGACGACCCCCCGCCGGGCCCCCCGAAGCCGCCGGGCGCGACGGTAGCGACGGCCCGGGTTCTGAACCTGCGCACCGCCCATCCGACGAACCAACGGGATCGACGACCCCGCGTAACGAGAATTAGGCCCGATTGGTGTATAAATATCCACGCTACCGAATCGCCCGAGTTCCCGCGAAACTTTAGTCACCGGCGAATTGCGGGGGACGGCCATGGCGCTGCGCGAGATCTCGCTCACCCTGCCCAACCGGCCGGGCACGCTCGCGGGCGTCGCGCGCCTCCTCGCCCAGGATCACATCAACGTCGCGGCCCTCTCCGTGGACTCCTCGGCCCGGACCGGGCACGTCCGACTGATCGTGAGCGACCCCGATCGCGCGACCGAGCTGCTCGCGCGCCACGGCTACCGGACCGAGGTCCGGGAGATCCTCGCGGTCCGGCTCGAGGACCGCGCGGGGAGCTTCCTCGCGGTCCTCGCCGCGCTCGCGAAGGCGAGAGTCAACATCCAGAGCGTCGCGATCCTGGTCGCGCGCGAGGGGAACCAGCCGCTCGTCGCGCTCTCGACCAGCAACCCCGCCCGGGCCCGGAGCCTCCTCGAGAAGGCCGGTTTCGCGAGCAGCGTCGCCGAGCGCCTCGTGTCGAACGAGGAGCTGGTCGCGGGCGCCCCGTCCCTGCCGTCGGAGTCGGTCGGCCTCCACCTGTAGGCCGCGCGCGCGCAACAAACCGTAAGAGCGGCGACCCCTCCGGGAGGGCCGCGCGGTTGTGGTCTAGTGGTTAGGACGGTAGCTTCCCAAGCTACCTACTCGGGTTCGAATCCCGACAACC
>JASHYU010000107.1 GCA_030042855.1 Thermoplasmata archaeon | reverse complement strand
CGCGGAGGTCCCGACGCGCGAGATCGGCGCCCGGGAGATCGGCCTTGTTGACGCAGAAGACGTCGGCGATCTCGAAGAGACCGGCCTTGAGCGTCTGCACCTCGTCGCCGAGATGGGGGACGAGCACGACGACGCGCGTGGACGCGATCTCGCGGATCGCGACGTCGACCTGGCCGCTCCCGACGGTCTCCACCAGGACCACGTCGAAGCCGGCGGCGTCGAGCAGCCGCGCGGCCTCGAGCGTCGCGGCGGCGACGCCGCCGGCGGCCCCGCGGCTCGCCATCGATCGGAAGAAGACCCCCGCGTCGTCCGCGCGGGCCTCGAAGCGGATCCGGTCGCCCAGCACCGAGCCTCCCGAGAACGGGCTCGAGGGATCGACGGCGATCACCGCGACCGTGCGCCCGAGGGACCGGAGCTGGGCCACGAGGAGATTGATGAGGCTCGACTTCCCGACCCCGAGCGGACCCGCCAAGCCGACGATCGGTACCTGGCGGGTGCGCCCGTAGAGGGCGCGCAGCACCGGGCCGGCGGCGGGATCGCCGTTCTCGATCGCCGTGATCGTCCGAGCGAGGGTGCGGCGGTCGCCCGACGCGATCGCCCGCGCGGCGGGCGGGAGCCGGGGTGCGCCGGTCATGCCGCGGGGCGGGCCAGCTTCCGCGCGGTCGTGACGATCTCCTCGAGCGACGCGCCCGGGCCGAAGATCGCGCGCACGCCGGCCGACCGCAGCCGGCGCGCGTCCTCGTCGGGAATGATCCCACCGGCGAAGACGGGGATCGCGCCGGCGTGGTTCTTCTTCAGGAGCCCGAGCACCCGGGGGATCAGCGCCATGTGCGCCCCCGAGAGGATCGAGAGCCCGATGAGGTCGACGTCCTCCTCGAGGGCGGCGCGGACGATCTCCTCCGGGGTCTGGCGGAGCCCCGCGTAGATCACCTCCATGCCCGAGTCCCGCAGGGCGCGCGCGACGACCTTGGCCCCCCGGTCGTGCCCGTCCAGGCCCGGCTTCGCGATCAGCACCCGGATCGGGACGCTCCGCGACGCGCGCTTCGATGGCGTCACCGGAGCAACCGACGAGGGCCCGGGAAAAAAGCTTTCGCTGGGAGCCGTCAGACGAGGGTGATCAGGTCGAGCACGAGGTTCCCGGCGAGCACCGCCGCGACGGCTCCGCACGTGAGCACCACGAGGTACGGGATCTGCGGGGTCACCCAGATGCGCTCCACGCCGCGGGAGGCGAGCTCGTGCGCGACCCGCTCGCGGCGCTGTCGATCCTCCTCCGACGTCTCGATCGCATCCTCCTCGGCCCGCGCCTCCCGGCTCATCGGGTTGCGGACCCAAACGAACCGGTGGGGGAGCTCGCTCACCGGGATGGTGTACCCCGTGAAGGTCCCCAGTCCGTGATGCTCGCGCCGAACGACGTTCCGAACCGCGAGGCCGAGGGGGATCGCGGCCGAAAGGAGGGCCGCGTTCATGACCAGGTTCACGGGAAGGGGAAGGTAGGCGAGGAGCGGCCGGCTCGCGGAGGTCGCGGCTACGAGCGGGCTCGCGAGTACCGGGACGAGGACCCCCGCGATCATCACCGCCTTCGCGTCCGCCCCCCCGAAGAGAAGGCCCGCCTCGAACAGCCCGCGGGCGAACAGGACCGAGGCGAGCAAGGCGATGACAGCGAACGGAACGGCGCCGTCGGAGCCTACTCCGTAGTGGACCGCCGACGCGAGGACGACGGCGATCACCACGAGATACGCCGCGAGCTCGACAAGATCGTCGTACCCCTCGAGCCGGCCACGGAGCGTCCAGGCGAACATGTGCTGGAGCGTGAGCGCACCGACGAGGACCCAGAGGCCCACACCGAGCGGGCCCGCGGGCGCGAGCGCGATCGCTCCCAGGACGAGACCGGCGCCGCCCATCACCTGCCACAGCCGATCCGTGACCTCCCGCGTGCGCCAGTCCGCCACGGCCGCGTAGGCGAAGCCGGCGATCAGGACCGCGATCTCCACGAGCAGGATATCCGGGAACGCGTCGCCCAAACCTGCTCCGCCCCGAGAGGGCCGACGCGGACTCCACCGATAAAGCAGCTTGGGGCGACCGGCACGCCGGTCGCTCGACCGGCTCGCGGCGGGACCCCGGTCGAGCGCCCCCGGAAGGCCTCCTCCCGGGAACGGGGTCCGCCCACGGCCGTCCGGAGGGGGTCCGCTTTCTGGGGGTGTGAGATGCCCACCTTGTGAGGGCGTCCGACGCGACGTTGCTGCGGGTGGAGGCGGCGAGCCTCGATTCGATCTTCGCGACGGACCCCGCTCCGGCGTTTCCGCACACCGGCCGGGGAGTTCGACCCGACCTCGCCAGCTACCTCGAGCGGAGGGTGCGCGAGCGACCCCGCGACCGCTCCTTCGTGATCGAAGTGACAGTGGGCGCGGCGCCGACGGACCCGGCAGCCGAAGAGCGCGCGCGTCGGGCCCTCGGCACGTACTTCGGGGAGGAGGCCACGGACGCCCAGCTCGACGTGCGGGTCAACCGGCGCGAGGGCTGGGGTTTCCTTCGACGCGGGGGCCCGCTCGCGCTGGTCGCGCTCGCCATCGCAGGGGCGCTCTACCTGTACGGCCCCGGGCTCCACTCGGGGGCCGGCGCCTCGTTCGCCACCGCGGTGGTCTACTTGTTCTTCATCACGATCGTCTGGGTCGTTCTGTGGGACCCCATCGAGAAGCTCACCTTCGACGCCTTCCTCTTGCACGCCCGCGTGCGGGCGCTCCGGCGACTGGAGGTGGCCCAGGTCCGGTTCCGCTATGTCGCTCCGGCGACTCGTCCGCCTCCCTGAGCCGGCGAGCCGCGGCACGGTCGGGAGCGGAGTTTCCCCGAGCGCCGGCGGGATGCGCCGGCGTTCGCTCCAATAAGCTTTTTACGGACGCTCCGCTCGCGCGGCCCCACACCTCAGGCTACATGGTGGAGTACAAGCTCGTCATCTCCGAGGCCGCGAAGTCGGTCGCGCGCACCGTCGGCGACCCCCAGGCCGCCGGCTTCCTCGGTAAGCGCATCGGGGAGGCGATAGGCGGCGAGCTGATCGGCGCGACCGGTTACACCTTCCGCATCACGGGGGGGACCGACAAGAGCGAGTTCCCGCTCCGTCCGGACGTGCCGGGCGCCCGTCAGACCCGCCTCTACGTCGGGGACGGTTTCGGGTTCCACGCCACCCGGGAAGGGATGCGCAAGCGCCGGACGTTCCGCGGCAACACGATCAGCGAGGACACCGTGCAGATCAACCTGATCGTAGAGCAGAAGGGGTCGAAGCCCCTCGCGGAGCTCTTCGGCGCCACATGAAGGTCCCCCGTCAGCCCGAGGTCAACATCGGCCTCGTCGGGCACGTCGACCACGGGAAGACGACCCTCACCCAGGCCCTCACCGGCGAGTGGACGGACCGTCACTCCGAGGAGCTCAAGCGCGGCATCTCGATCAAGCTGGGCTACGCCGACGCGGCCTTCTATCGGTGCCCGAACTGTCCGGAGCCTTCGGGGTACTCGACCGATCCGACGTGCCCCACGTGCGGCGGGGAGGCGAAGTTCCTGCGCGCGGTATCGTTCGTCGATGCCCCGGGCCACGAGACGTTGATGGAAACGATGCTCTCGGGCGCCGCGATCATGGACGGGGCGCTCCTCCTGGTCGCGGCGAACGAGCACGTCCCTCAGCCGCAGACGCGCGAGCACCTCTACGCGCTCGACATCATCGGCGTCCGCAAGGTCGTGGTCGTCCAGAACAAGATCGACCTCATCACTTCGGAGGCGGCGGCGGAGAACCACCGCGAGATCGTCGAGTTCCTGAAGGGTTCGCCGATCTCGGGCGCGCCGGTCGTGCCGGTCAGCGCGAACCACCGGGTCGGGATCGACGCGCTGATCGGGGCGATCGAGGCGACCATCCCGACCCCGCCCCGCGACGTCGCGAAGCCGCCGCTCATGTACGTCGCCCGCTCGTTCGACGTCAATCGGCCCGGAACGCGGCCCCACGATCTGCGGGGCGGGGTCGTGGGGGGCTCCCTTCTCCAGGGTCGCATCACGCTCGGCGAGGAGATCGAGATCCGCCCCGGCCTCGCCGCGGACGGCGCGGCGGCCTCCGAGTCGCTGACGACCGAGGTGACGTCTATCGTCTCGGGCGGGCAGGAGTGGAAGGAGCTGCACCCGGGCGGTCTCGCTGCCCTCGGGACCGCGCTCGACCCCTCGCTCGCGAAGAGCGACGGGCTCACCGGACGGCTCATCGGCACGGCCGGGACACTGCCGCCCGTGAGCCAGAAGATCCGCCTGAAGGCGACGCTCCTCGACCGGGTCCTGGGCGCGCAGCGCGAGATCAAGGTCGAGCGCATCCGCACGAGCGAGCTCCTCGCGATCACCGTGGGGACGACGGTCGCGAGCGGGAAGGTGACGAGCGCGCGAGGGGACGAGGTCGAGCTCGCCCTCAACCGGGCGGTCACGGTCTTCCCGGGGAGCCGGGTCGCGATCTCCCGCCGCCTGAACGCCTGGCGGCTCATCGGGTACGGGATCGTGGAGGCCTCGGGTCGATGAGGCCGGACCTCCTCGAGATCCTGCGCTGCCCGGTCTGTCGATCGGAGCTCACGCTGACGGTCGGACGCCGGGACGGCGAGGAGATCGTCACCGGATCCCTGCGGTGCGCCCGGTGCGCGGTCGACTACCCGATCGAGGACGGGATCCCCGACCTCCTGCCCCCGGCCGAACGCGACGCCTGAACCGAGCCCCCGGTGGCCCGGCCTAGTGGCCGCCGTAGTAGTAGGCGAAGATCGCGAAGAACATCGCGATCGCGACGAGGATCGAGGGGATCACCCAGCGGATCGCTCCCCGGCTCCGGGCCTGCACCGAGCTGCCCACCGTCACGACCGGGATCGCGAACGCGAGCCAGTATCCCGTGAGGATCGTCTCGTAGAACGCGTACGAGGTCGTGTTCCCTCGCGGGTCGTGCATCGTGATCACCACGACGAAGGCGACCGCGAAGATCAGGAAGGCGAGGCTCACCCCGGCGGCCTCGAGATAGCCCTCGAAGCCCCGCTTGCGACTCGGATAGTACGCCCGCAGGACGAGCAGCATGAGGATGAACGTCCCGAGGACGGCGACCAGGAAGTAGAACGGGGGCGTGTCGAGCGGGAGCGCGATCGGTCCGGGACCGGGTGGGACGAGGCTCATGGCGGCCGGCTACCGCGTCCGGAGGACGGCCCGGGCGGGCCCCCCATCGCCCCCCTGCAGGCGGAGCGGCAGGCACTCGAGATCGTAGCCGCCGGCGGGCACTTCCGAGAGCAGGAGTCCTTCGAGGATCAGCGCGCCGGCACCGAGGAGACGATGGTGGACCGGGAACCGACCGCTCGGATCGCGCTCGATCGACAGGGAGTCGATCCCCACCAGCCGGCACCCGCGGTCGAGGAGCGCGTCGGCCCCATCGAGCGACACGGCGACGTAGTCCGGGAAGTATTCGAGCCGAGATCGCCAGCGATCGGAGTTCGCGGTCCGCAGGAGGACCCGGTCCGTGCCGGCCGGCACGTCGGACAGCTCCCGGGGGCCGACCTCGATGGAAGAGGGCGGCACCCCCACGACGCGGCACGGCCCGTTGAGCGCCGAGAGGTCGATCGCGTCGATCGCAGCTCCGCCCGGTAGGAAATGCAGCGGCGGATCGACGTGGGTCCCGACGTGGGACCCGAACCGCAGGGTCGAAAGGTTGTAGGGCGCGCCCCGGGCGATCGCGTGCGCCGGCTCCGACTCGAACGGCGGGTCGCCGGGGAACGCGGGCATCCCGCGGAAGAGGGGGATCGAGATGTCGATCGTTCGCGTACGTCGCGCCGCCACCCTGGCCGACCCCGCATCCGGGGCGGCTGACCGGACTTAACCTTCTTTCGTTCCTCGCGCGCCCGGCGCACGTCGGGGATTCGGCTCGAGTGATAGAGTTAAGGACGGCGCCCGCGAACGGAGCCTGATGTCTTCGGGGAAGGGCTCGCGCCGGGACCCGGAGGACGACCCCGACGACGACGCGGCGGAGGACGAGGAGGACGCGAAGCCCGCCCGGCGGCCGAAGCGAACGTCCTCGAAGTCGGGCTCGCACCGCTCGCCCCGCCCGGTCCACCGGTGGAAAGCCTCGGACGAGGACGACGAGGAGGACGACGAGGTCACGGCGGTCGCCGAGAAGCCGACCATCTACTGGCGGGCGCGCGACTCGCTCTACTTCGAGCCGCTCGTGGCCCTCGCGATCGTCGTGGTCCTGATCGTCGCACTCTTCGCCTACACGCAGAACTGGCCGCCGGTCTACGTCGTCGAGTCGGACAGCATGCAGCACGGGTCGTCCGACGTCCTCGGGGTCATCAACACCGGGGACC
This sequence comes from Thermoplasmata archaeon, assembly GCA_030042855.1. The sequence goes on along the minus strand of JASHYU010000107.1, from coordinate 1,399 downwards.
TGGTGCTGGCCCAGAAGGTCTCGAACTCGAGCATCACGCCGTACGTCGTGGGGATGCAGACCTCGTTCTCCACGTACGGCGAGTACGGCGACGTCGTCCTCTATCATCCGGACGGAGGGAGCGGCACGCCCGTCATCCATCGCGCGATCCTGTTCCTCGCTTGGAATCCCTCGAGCCGTTCCTACAGCGCCAACGATCTCGAAGGCCTCCCGTGCGGGAACGCCTCCCACGCGGTGTACGCGACGCCGGGGACGCCCGGCGACTGCGGCACCACGGGTCTCACCGGCACCCTCGATCTCTTCGACCTCGGATGGAAATCGGTCTCGGTGAGCCTCGATCTGAGCGCCCCCGCGTTGGGCGAGCACTCCGGCTTCCTCACGATGGGCGACAACAACTACTACTGCGGGGCGAACGGGGCCTGCACCGGGGAGCCCGACCAGGAGGGCACCAACGTGCCGGTGATCAGCACGCTCGTCGAGCCGGGCTGGGTCGTCGGGGTCGCGCGCGGGATGATCCCGTGGTTCGGTGCGCTGAAGCTGCTCCTCGATGGGCAAGCGAGCATGGTCCCCCCCCAATCCTGGCAGTACCTCGGTCTCACCGTCGTCGGGATCATCGCGCTCGCGTTCGGGATCCACTACGCGTTCCGAAGGGAAGGGATCGAGTCCCCGCTGCGAAAGGAAGAGGAGGAAGAACACGCGGAGGAGGCGGCGGCCGACGAATCCGCGGACGAGCCCAAGGGCCGGCGCTGGCTCTCGTCGCTCCGGCCCTGGCACCGATCCGAGGACGACGGGGAGGAGGCGGCGAGCGCTCGCGCGAAACCGGCGAGATCGAAGTCCTCGAAGAAGAGCTCCCCTTCCCGCCGGGGACGCCCACGACCCGACGTCGAGCGGGAGGCGAAGGCCCGGCATTCGCCCGAGGACGACGACGAGCTCTAGGGACCCCGGACGCGGCGCTCGGCGAACGGTGAGCAACCCTTTTCTCGGGCGCTCGGTCCCCTGCCGGGGGAACGCCTCCGATGCATGTTATCGGCGGTACCGCGTCGACCGCGCTCGGCGAGCGCGTCTCGCGGCGGCTCGGCGACGCTCCGTTCGCGATCCCGTTCCTGAAGCGCTTCCCGGACGGCGAGATGTACCTCCGGGTCGGCGGGCGGATGGAGGGAGACGATGTCGTGATCGTCCAGTCGACCCGGACGGACGCGGACTTCCTCGAGCTCTTGCTCCTCGAGGACGCCGTCCGGGAGGCGGGCGCCCGGCGTATCTTCGTCGTGGTCCCCTATTTCGGCTACGCCCGACAGGACCGCCTCTTCTTCCCCGGGGAGCCCGTCAGCGCCCGGGCGTTGTCCCGTCTCGTCGAGCTGAACGCCGACGCGGTGATCACGGTCGACCTGCACTCACCCCAA
>JASHYU010000106.1 GCA_030042855.1 Thermoplasmata archaeon | reverse complement strand
CCGACGGAAACCGTCAGGTCGACCGAGGGCGTCGAATCGACCTCTTGCCACCACGGCCCACCGAGCAGGCCGAGGCGGCGCTTCGGATGGAGTCCCGCGACGAGCGCGCGGAGCGCGCCGAGCCGGCCCTCGACCCGCTGACGGGCGTCGGGCGGCAGGCCCCGGACGATCGCGGAGCGGGTCACCATCTCGAGGTTGAGCCCGAACGTCTTCCAGAGTCCCCAGTCGGCCGCGAGCTCCCGGCTCAGCACGTCGGCCGAGATCTCGCCCGGGCCTTCCCCGATCCCGTGGTCGTGGAGCAGTGCGACGATGTCCCGGACGTCCTTCGCCTCCGGGCCGATCACGACCGCGCGCTTCCCGTACGGCTCGAGGATCCGATCGGCGACGCGCGCCGACTCCTCGCGCGGGATGCGCTGGATGAACTGGCCCTTCGTGAGCAAGAGATGCGCCGGCGCGAGCGCCCATCCGTGCTGCGGAGCCTCGGCCACGTCGGACCGGACGTCGATCCGATGGCAGAACTGGAACGCATCCGCGACGAGGTCGAGCGTGCCGAGCGCCACCGCGGCACCCCGCTGGCCCACCGTCATGTGCCAGCGGAGCCGCGCCCCCCCGCTCAACGAGTTGTAGATCCGGTCGCCGGACGTCTCGAAGAACGTGAGCCCGGCGCCGGCGACGCGCGCGACGTCCGTCAGGAAGCGTCGGACCTCGCGCGCCTCCTTGAGGAGGATCGCGAGGTCGAGATCGTGGAGGTCGTGACGGAGACCGAGGGTCGGGTCGTTGCTCGACGGGCAGGTGAGGCGCAGCGCTGTCCCGCCGAAGACCGCGAACCGGACCGCGGGCTGGGCCTCGCGCGCGGCCCCCGCGAGAGCGACGGCCTTGGCGACGATCGGGTCGGTGAGATCGACGGTCGGCGGCAGGCCCAGGGCCCGCCGCGTCTCCTCGACGGGTCGGCGGAAGGTCAGGGGCAGGGTGACGGTGACCTTCTCGCCCCGGAGCGGATCGATGACTAGTTCGACCCGCTGCTCCACACGCCGGGGGGACCGCTACCCTTCTTAACGTAGCCCGACGGCGCCGGACGTCCTAGTCGGGCGGGAGCTCCTTCGCGATGAGGTCGATCGGCACGCCGCGGGACTTCTGGATCGCGTACGAGACCCAGTACACGAGGATCCCGACCACGAAGACGACCGGCAGGAACGCGAGGTTCCAGAGGCTGTAGCCGCTCGTGATGCCGAGGTAGTTGCCGGTGGAAGCCGCGTAGCTCACGAACCAGGACGCGGCGAACGCCGCGACCCCGACGATCGTCAGCACCGGGACCGGTCCCACCTTGGCGCGGACGATCTTCGGCGCCTGCGAGAACAGCGACCTCCGAATGAACGGGAACAGGGCGCCGGCGAGGCAGACGATCCCGACGGCGAACCAGAACCCGAAGTTCGAGTACCCCAGGGTCGCGTAGTCGAAGTAGGTCGGATAGTAGGTCTGGATCCAGAGCGCGAAGAACGACGAGATCCCGAGCACGAGGACCGCGACCCAGGGCACCCCGTTGCGGGTCACCCGGGTCAGGAACGAGGGAAAGACCCGGTCGAACGACCAGGCGAACAGGTTCCGGGTCGGGAGGATGAAGTAGATCAGCGCGAACCCGAAGAACGTCAGCACGAGCCCGAACGAGAGGAAGGCGGCGAGGATCGGGTCATGGACGATGTAGGCGGCGAGGTAGAGCGGCCCGGGCCAGGCGGTCCCCGGGGTCGTGAAGTACGCCGAGCTGATCCCGATGAGGAAGCCCCGCCCGAAGGTGTAGTAGCTCGCCGCGTACAATCCGGCGATCAGGGCGGCGAAGATGAGCGGCGCGCCGAAGATCGCGAGCCCCTGGGTGCGGGTGGGACTGCCCCGGATCTCGCCTCCGTAGTAGGAGCTGTTCGCGTAGCCGATGAAACTGAGCATGGTGTAGACGATGCCGTAGAACGTCCCGAGCGTGGTGATCGGCACCGCGGTCACGAGCGCCGAGTAGCTCGTGCCGTAGATCGGATTCTTGTTGAAATCCGCCGCGAAGGTCGACTGGGGGGTCGCGAGGAGGATCCCCATCATGATGGCGAAGATCACCGCGCACAGGACGAAGATCCCGACGGAGACCCGGAAGATCCACTTGGTGGGAAGGAGACCGATGAGGATGACCAGCACCAGGATCCCGACCGCGACGAGGAAGACGTCGGTCGTGCTCGAGATCAGGGTGGTCGCGGCCGACAGCGCGGCGCCGCCGCCCCCCGCCAGCGAGTAGGCCGCCAGCATGGTAGGGATCGCGTAGTACGCCGTGAAGTAGGCGAAGAGACCGGCCCACGTGACGAAGACGACCGAGAACAGTAGGTTCACGCCGAGGCCCACGGACGGATGGAAGATCCGGCCGACGAAGATGTAGTCCCCTCCGGATCTCGGCATCGCGCTCGCGAGCATCCAGTAGACGTAGCCGACGGCGACGTTGATCAGGACCCCGATCCCGACCGTCGTGATCAGGTTCGCGTTCGGGTAGAACGCGGACGCCTCGGTGATCCAGAAGAAGTTGACGATGATGCCCATGCCGACGAGGTTCGCGAAGAGCGCCGTACGGGCGCTGACGGTCCGGACCAGTCCCGACGCCTGACGGACGTAGACGTCCTGACGGACCGTGACCTCCTTCGGCAGATTGACGACGCTTCCCGGAGTCTCCGCCCCCATCGCCGCTGGCATCCGATGCTCCCGATCCCGCGGCCCGACCCTCCCGCGAGCTAGGCCGTAGCTTGCCGATTCGGGGCCGATATTAAAATCACGCGATGCGCACCCTTCGCGCTCGGGAGCGCCCGAACTGGTGCGAGGGCTCGACGGTACGGAGAATCGAGCGCCGCGGTATCGCTCAAATCCGCACGCGTCTACGGAGGCCCGCAGCGATGCACTGGGACACCCGGCTCCTCCATGAGGCCCAGCGGCCCGACCCCGGGACCGGCTCGGTCAACCCGCCGGTCTACCTGACCTCGACCTACGCCCAGTCCGCGCCCGGCCGCTCGAAGGGATTCGTCTACTCGCGCACCGGCAACCCGACCCGGGCGGCGCTCGAGAAGGTCCTCGGGTCCCTCGAAGGGGGCGTGGGGTCGCTCGCCTTCGCCTCGGGGCTCGCCGCCGCCTCGGCCCTGTTCATGGCCTATCCCTCGGGCTCCCGCATCGTCGCCGGGGACGATCTCTACGCCGGGACCCGACGATTGCTCGACGTCGCCCGGACCCACGGGGTCCGCGTCGACCTCATCGACACGACGGACCTCGCGAACGTCCGTCGGGCCTTCGACGAAACGCCCCGCGTCGATCTGCTCTATCTCGAGACCCCGACGAACCCGCTCCTCAAGGTAACGGACCTGCGGGGTGCGATCGCGATCGCGCGCGCGGGCCGGGCCCGCGTCGCCGTCGACAACACGTTCGCCTCCCCGGTGCTGCAGCGCCCGCTCGAGCTCGGGGCCGATATCGTGCTCCACTCCTCGACCAAGTACCTCGGGGGGCACAGCGACCTCATCGGGGGAGCGCTCGCCTTCCGATCCCGACCGCTCCTCGAGAAGTACCGCTGGTACCAAAACACGCAGGGTGGGGTGCCGGGACCGCTCGACTGCTTCCTCGTGCTCCGGGGCATCCACACCCTCGGCCTCCGGATCCGCGCGCACTCGGCGAACGCCCGAGAGGTCGCCGAGTTCCTCGCGGGCCACCCGAAGGTGGTCCGCACGCTGTATCCCGGACTCCCCTCCCACCCCGGTCACCGGGTCGCGCGTCGGCAGATGGAGGACTACGGCGGCATGGTGTCGGCCGAGATGCGAGGGGGTCTCCCCGGGGCTCGCCGCGTCCTCCGACGACTGAAGATCTTCACCCTCGCCGAGAGCCTGGGCGGTGTGGAATCGCTCGTGAACCATCCGGCGCTCATGACCCACCGTTCGGTGCCCGAGGACGTCCGGGAGGCCCAGGGGATCTCGGGAGGACTCCTGCGGTTCTCGGTGGGCATCGAGGACGCGGACGATCTGATCGCGGACCTCCGGCAGGCGCTCTCGTAACCCAGGACCCCGGCGGCACGACCAAATACGTCGGGTCGGTGGCGCCCGCATGGCGCTCTGGAACGACCGACCCGAGGCGTGGCACGAGATCCTGCCCGGCGTGAAGCGACGCATCCTCACGCACGGCCACGGCGTGATGATGGTCCTCTACCAGATCGCGCCGAACACGACCTTCCCCCTGCACACGCATCCGCACGTGCAGGCCGGGACGTTCCTCGAGGGGGGCGGTCGTTTTCGCGTCGGGGACCAGACGTACTCGGTCCGGAAGGGATCGTCCTATTCGATCGCCGGGGGGGTCCCGCACGAGCTCGTGACGGAGGCCGGGGGTCCGAGCGTCGTGCTCGACGTCTTTGTGCCCGAGCGCGAGGACTTCCGGGCGGAGACGCTGGCGCCCGACGTGACCTGAGCTCGGGTGCTACAGTACCGAGCGGAGCCTCGCCCCGTCCACCGGCAGCATCGCGCCGCTGACGTAGCTCGACGCCTCGCTCCCGAGGAAGACGATTGCGTGGGCGAGCTCGTCGGGACCCCCGATCCGGCCGAGCGGAATGTCCGCCTCGAGCGCGACCCGCTCGGCGTCGAGGCTCGTCCCCTTGCGCCGGGCCGCGTCCTCGAGCACCTCCTCGATGCGGGAGGTCGCGATGTACCCCGGCAGGATCCCGTTCACCCGGATCCCCTTCGGACCGAGCTCGCGCGCGAGGGTCCGCACGAGCCCCGCGACCGCGATCCGGCAGACGCTCGACGTCGCGATGTTCGCGATCGGCTCCCGGATGGCGGTCGAGGTGAGGAAGACCATCCGGCCGCGCACGCCCTCCCGGAGCATCGCCTCGGCGGCGCGGCGGGCGAGGTAGGCCGGGCTAACGACCAGCGTCCGGGAGGCCTTCTCCCAGTCGTCGAACGTCTGCTCGAGGAACGTGCCGGGTCGGGGCGAGCCGGTGACGTAGACGAGCGTATCGAGACCCCCGAGATGGCCCACCGACTCGTCCATGAGTCGATCGAGGTCGGTCCGTTCCCGCAGGTCGGCCACGACCCCGTGGACCGCTCCGAGCTCCCCGAGCGTCTCCACGGCCCGGCGGAGCCTCCCGGCGTGGCTCGAATTCACGACGACCCGGGCGCCCTCGCTGAGAAACGCGCGCGCCGCCGCGTAGCCGATCCCCTGGCTCGCCCCGGTGACGAGCACGCGCGAGCCGCGGAGCTTCGGTTCCTCGGGCACGAGCCAACCCGGTTCTACGTCTCGAGCGCGAAGACGCGGGCCATCGCGCCGCTACCGCCCGCGATCTTGAGCGGGGCCGCGACGAGGGTGTAGGCGCGCCCCTCGACCAGCTCGTCCAAGTGATCGAGCGCCTCGAGGATCCAGATCCCGTGGCCGAGGAACACCTTGTGCGCCTCGAACTTCGCGTTGGAGAAGGGGTCGATCCCGAGCGTGTCGGTCCCCACCCCCCGGACCCCCCGGCGGACGATCCACTCGGCCGCGGCCGGACTGAGGCCGGGGAACTCGTAGAGGTAGTGCCGGGTCGGAGCGCGGGTGTGGCTCCAGCCGGTCTCGACGAGGACGATCTCGGGGTCGGGCGCCGGGGGCCAGTGCCGCTCGATCACCTCGGGTCCGATGACGTCGCCGCTGAGGTCGTGCCGAAGATCCAGGACCGCCGCCCGCCCGACCAGGCGCTCGGGGGGGATCCGGTCCACGGTGAGGCCGTCCTCGAGGAAGTGGTACGGCGCGTCCATGTGGGTGCCGGTGTGTGTGAGGCAGTTGACCCGCTCGATCGAGTAGCCATCGCGCGCCACGATCCCGACCGGTTCGAAGCTCGGGAGCGGCGCGGTCGGCCAGACGGGCATGTGGGTCGTGAGCAGGGCCGTGAGGTCGTGGACCTTGGGGGCGTCGGGCATCGCGCGGGTAGGTCGCGGCCTTCTATAAGCGGGGGGCCGGCTCAGCCCTCGCCCCGCTGCGCCCCGTGGCGCTCGAGGAACCTTCCGAGGCGGGACATCCCGTCGTCGAGGTAGTCGACCGGCGTGCTGTAGGAGATGCGCACGTGGCCCTCGCCCCGGGGTCCGAACGCGACGCCGGGGACGAGGGCGAGCCGCTCCTCCTCGAGAAGCCGATTCGCGAAATCGACCGAGCTCCAGCGCAGTCCGAACTTCGGGAAGACGTAGAACGCGCCCTCCGGTCGGGTGTACGAGATGCCCGGCAGGTCGTCGAGCCGAGCGAGCAGGTGATCGCGGCGCTCGCGGAACGTCTCCCGGAACCGGGCCTCGTCCGGCCCCGCGTTCTCGAGCGCCCACTGGCACGCCTTCTGAACGAACGGCGGGACGCAGGTGAGGGTGTGCTCCACGACCTTGACCAACCGGTCGCGGACCGGCGGCGAGGCGACCGCGAAGCCGGCGCGCCAACCGGTCATCGCGTAGAGCTTCGAGAAGCTCCCGATCGTCACGACGGGGGGGGATCCGCCGTCGGCGAGGCTCGCGGGGGCCACGTGGGTCCCCTCGTAGATCAACGATTCGTACGTCTCGTCGCTCAGCACGGTGAGCCCGTGTTGCCGGGCGACCTCGAGCGCGGCCTTCACCTCCCCCTTCCGGAGCAACCGACCGGTGGGGTTCGCCGGGGACACCAGGATGAGCACCTTGCTTCGGGGCGTGACCGCCGCGGAAAGCGCCCCCGCGTCAAACGAGAACTCCCGGCCCAGGGGAAAGTAGACGGGCCGCGCTCCCGCGAGGCGGACCGGCTGCTCGAAGAGATAGGTGGGGTCCGGGAGCAACACCTCGTCGCCCGGGGCCGTTGTGGCGAGCAGACTCGCGTAGATGGCGAACTTCGCGGGCATCACGACGACGTCGGCGGCCGACGCCGGTATCCGGTGACGGTCCGAGAGCCGGTGGGCGATCGCCGCGCGCAGCTCCGGCAGCCCCTGGGCCGCAACGTAGTGCGTGAACCCCTCGTTCATCGCGCGGTACGCCGCCTCGCGGATGCCGCGCGGAGTGTCGAAATCGGGTTCTCCGATATGCAGCCCGAGGACCTTCTCTCCCTGCTGGCGCAGCTCGAAGATCCGGGCGATGAGGGAGAGGATCGGTGACTCACCGATCTCGTCGACGAGCACGCCCACCGGAGCTCGCCCGGGACTTAAGC
>JASHYU010000105.1 GCA_030042855.1 Thermoplasmata archaeon | reverse complement strand
CACGCAGGTCGGCAACCTCACCGGTACGCTGCACCTGCTCTACGCGATGCGCGAGGTCGCCCCCGACGCCCACCTCGTCAAGATGGGGACGATGGGCGAGTACGGCACACCGAACGTCGACATCCCCGAAGGCTTCTTCGAGGTCGAGTTCCGGGGCCGGAAGGACCGCCTGCCGTTCCCCCGCTCCGCCGGCTCCTGGTACCATTGGAGCAAGGTCTTCGATTCGGGCGACGTGATGTACGCGAGCCGGATCTGGGGGCTCAAGACGACGGACGTGATGCAGGGGGTGATCTACGGGATCCGCACGCCTGAGATCACCGACGATCGGCTCCTCACCCGCTTCGACTTCGACGAGACGTGGGGGACGGCGCTCAATCGGTTCATCGCGCAGGCCGTCCTCGGGCTCCCGATCACGGCGTACGGGAAGGGCGAGCAGAAGCGCGGCTTCATCGCGCTCGAGGACTCGATGCAGTCGCTCCGCATCGCCGTCGAGCACCCGGCGGGCCCCGGCGAGTACCGCGTCCTGAACCAGTTCGACGCCGCGTACTCGGTCAACGAGCTCGCGGAGACCGCGCACCGCATCGCGCTCGAGCTTGGGCTCCCTGCGACGATCGAGCACCCCGCCGACCCGCGGGTGGAGCTCGAGCAGCACTACTACCAACCACTGCACGACAATCTCGTCGGGCTCGGCTACCGGCGCACGCGCGAGCTCGCCGAGGTCGTTCGCGAGATCTTCCACGACCTCGTCCGGTACCGGCGCCGCCTCGAGGCCCGCCGGCACGTTGTGCAACCGACGGTTCAGTGGCGCTCCGCCGACAGCGGGCCGGCGCTCGCGGCCCGTCGCCCCCCCGTGCCCCCGGTCGCCTCGGTGCGACCGTCCGACGAGCCGACGCCCGCGGGGCCCACCGCCTGATCGCTGGGATGCAGGGCGTCGTCACCCTCGCGGGCGAAGGCACCCGGATGCTCCCGTGGTCGCGGGGGCTGCGCAAGGAGTTCCTCCCGCTCTACGACCACGGGACCGACGGACGACCGACGCTCAAGCCGGTCGCCCACCTGGTCGTCGAGACGCTGATCCGGGCGGGATGCGATCGGATCAACGTTGTCGTCCAACCGAAGGACCTCGCGTTCGTCCGCCACTACTTCACCGTCGACCCGAGCTTCCTCGAGCGGCACCGGGCCCACGCCGATCGGCTCGCCGAGACCCGGCAATTCTACGACGCGATCCGCGGGGTCCGGTTCGCCTTCGCGACGCAGCCCCGCCCCGCCGGATTCGGGGACGCGGTGCTGCGCGCCCGAGCGATCGTGCGCGGGCGTCCGTTCCTCCTCCACGCGGGCGACGGGGTGCTGCTGGAGCCGGACCGGGGCGGCCTCCTGCGGACGATGGCGGACTGCCGCCAACGCGAGGGGGCCGACGCGGTGCTCCTCGTGCGGCGCGTCGCCGACCCGCGGCGGTACGGTGTCGTCGAGGGACGGCCCGGCCGGCCGTTCCGCGGGTTGCGTCGCCTCGAGGTGACCGCCATGGTCGAGAAGCCCGAGCGGCCGCGCAGCCACTGGGCGGCGACCGCCGTGTACGCCTTCGGGCCGTCGATCGTCCCGGCGCTCGTCGCGTACCGTCGCGCCGCGGACCCGGCCGAGCTCGAGGTCACCGACGGGATCCGCCGGCTGCTCGCGGACGGAGGGCGGGTCGTCGCGCTCGAGCTCGACCCGGCGCACGGGGAGTGGCGCTCCGTCGGGTCGCCCGAAGGCTACCACCGGGCGCTCGGGCGCACGCGCGCGCTCGCCCACCGCCAGGCGGCCCACGACAACGATTAAGGGTCGCCGGGACGTAACCGGCCGAACTCGGAAGCTCGTCCGTCCGGGCGCCGAGCGGCGTGAGGGTTCCCACTCGATGAAGCGACAGATGGTGGACATGCTGGCCGAGCTGATCAAGATCTCGAGCGACCCGTTCTCCGACAAGCAGGAGGTCCTCGACTACGTCCAGACGTTCACCGATCAGATCCACATGCGGAACACCCTCTTCGGGGACTCCCAGGCCCCCGCGCTCCTCGCGGAGTTCGGCCAGGGCGGGGTCGTGCTCTCGGGCCACCTCGACACGCCGCCGGTGGGCGACTACTGGAGCTTCTCGCAGAGCCAGCTCGCGGGCGGGCGGATGTACGGCCGCGGGGCGGCCGACATGAAGGGAACCGTGATCGCGATGCTCGAGGCGGCCCAGGACCTGGTCGCGCGGAAGGTCCCGGTCGTCCTCGCCTTCACGACGGACGAGGAGACGAGCATGCAGGGCGCCATGGCCCTGTCGAAGACGCTCCCCTTGCGTCGGGCGAAGTCGGTCGTCGTCGGCGAGCCGACGGGGCTCCGCGTCGCCTACGCGGAGAAGGGGGTGCTGGACCTGGCCATCGAGACGCGGGGGAAGGCGGCGCACGGCGCGATGCCGCACCTCGGGGAGAACGCGATCGGCAAGATGATGCGGATCCTCCGGGGCCTCGAGTCGTTCAAGGGCCGGATCGCGCACCCCGAGCTCGGTTCGGTCACGCTCAACATCGGCACGTTCAACGGCGGGACGCGGCTCAACGTCGTGCCGAACCGCGCGACCGCCGAGGTCGACATCCGCTTCCCGCCGCCGTACACGCCGGACCAGCTCTACCACGAGATCGAGGAGCATCTGCGTCGGATCAAGACACCGTTCACGCACCGC
>JASHYU010000104.1 GCA_030042855.1 Thermoplasmata archaeon | reverse complement strand
AGGTCGGGACGCTGCACTGCGGCGACGACTCGCTCGCGCTCCTCGCGTCCGGCACGGCGGCCCTGCACGGGCAGAACCCGTTCGTGATCGACTACTGCAGCTACCCCGGGCATCCGATCCCGTACGGGCTCGCGGCGGTCGCCCTGAACGCGCTGGCCGCGATCGGCGGCTCGGTCGCCGGAGTCTGGGTCGTCTGGACCCTCGTCGCGCTCGCCGTCGTGCCCCTGGTCTGGGCGATCGGAGGGAGGGACCGGCGGTACCTCTCGGTGCTCGCCGCGACGTCGGTGCTCTACCTGCCGAACCTGGCCACCGACATCGGACTCGACAACGCGATCGTCCCGGTGGCGATTCTGTGCATGCTCCTCGCGGTCGAGACCGCGACGCGACGGCGGGGGGGACTCGTGGCGCTCGCGGCGTTCCTCAGTACCGCCCGCTTCCCGGCCGTGTTCGGGCTCCTCGGGACGGCGGGGGCCCGGCCACGCGATCGACTCCGCTACCTCGCCGGCACGATCGGCGTCTTCCTCGGCGCGGTCCTCGCGAGCTACGCGCTCTGGGGAGGGGACGCGATCAACGTCGTCTTCCTGGGAGAGTTCTCCCGGAGCTCGGGGACGACCCTCAACCTGTTCGCGGTGCTGCTCCGCTCGGGTTGGCTCCTCCCTTCGCTCGCCAGCGCCGCGGTCCAGGGCGCGATCGTGCTCGCGCTCGTCGTCGGGGTCGGCGTCCGGGGCTACTCCGCCCGCGCCGCAGCGGCGATCCCGCTCCTCGGCGTGATGTCGCTCTCGCAGTACCTCGATTTCCACTTCGTCCTCTGGCTCGTCCCGCTCGTGCTCCTCGGACCCCGCGCGAACGCCTGGCTCCTCGCCTACGGCGTGGGCGCAGCCGTCGACACGATCGTCGCGGTCCAGTACCTCGGGGAGACGCTCGGGATCTGGTGGCCGTACGAGGTGATCGGCGTCGGGCTCTCCGTCCTGCTCCTCGGGTTGCTGCTCGAGATCGTTCGGCAGGAGGAAGCGCGCCGGAGAACGGGGGCGGCGGCCGCTCCGCCCGTCCCGGGGGGGCCCGGCGACCGCTCGGCGGCGACCGCGCCCTGAAATACCGGCTCCCGGCTGGCGTCCGAGAATCCTCCGATGGCGTCGGTCGGCGGGTACGACCTCATCACGTGGACCGTCGTCGCGGCCTTCGCGATCGCGAACCTCGCCGTCCTCACCGCGGCCGGCCCGCGCGGCGCCTCCCTGAGGTCCGCGGCACGACGGGCGTTGCGGCGCCTCACGGGACGCGACGATCTCGACTGGCTGGACTGGGTCCCGGTATGGGTCGGGATGCTGGTCGCCTTCGGCGCGGTCGTCGCCTACGGCGTCCTGAGCGGGCAGTACGCGTGCTCCCCCGCGAGCGATGGCTGGGGGCTCGTCGCCTCGGGGCGCGCGTTCTGGTCCGGCGGCAACCCGTTCACGGCGTCCGTCTGCGGGGGCGTCCACGAGATCCCGTACGGGTTCGCCGCGGTGCTGATCGACGCGCTGGGGAGCCTCGGGGGGATCGTCGGGATCTACGCGATCTGGGGGGCGATCGCGTTCCTGGTCGTCCCCCTCGCCTGGCGAGCGGCCGGGGACGACCGCCGCTGGGTCCTCCTCTACCTCGCGAGCTCCGTCCTCCTCCTCCCGCTGGTCGCGCTCCAGATCGATGGGGCGACGAACGCGATCGTCCCCGTCACCGTCCTCGTCGCGCTCGAGCTCTCCCGCCGTCGCGAGCGCTGGGCCGCGGTCGTGGGAGGGTTCCTCGCGACCGCCCGCTTCCCCACCGCGTTCGCGCAGCTCGGCCTCACCGGCTCGAACCGCCGGGGTCGCGCGGTCGGGTTCGCGCTGGTCGCGGCGACGTTCGTCGGGATCACCGCGCTCTCCTACCTGCGCTGGGGCGCCGAGTTCCTCGACCCGGTGTTCGTGAACCAGATCTCCCGCCGGTCGTTCTCCCTCAACTTCTACGGCGTGCTGCTCCTCGCGAACGCGCTCCCGACGCTCGGCGTCATCGCGGACGTCCAGGCGGTCCTCACCCTCGCGCTCGTCCTCGCGGTGTTCGCGCGGGTGCGTTCGCCGATCCTCGCCGCCGCGCTCGTGCTCACGGGCATCGCGCTCCTCACGCCGTTCCTGTCGTTCTCGATCCTCGTCTGGCTCCTCCCGGTCGCGCTGGTCGGCGCGCGGGCGCGCTGGTGGCTCTGGGGGATCGGCGTGGTCGGAGCGGTCAACTACGAGGTCGCCTACCTCGTCTGGGCCCAGGTGGACGGAATCCCGTGGCCGAGCGATGCGCTCGACCTCGTCCTGACCGCGCTCCTCGTGGGCCTGTTCGTCGAGCTCTGGCGGGCAGCCGGCCGGAGCGCGCGGGCGGCGGCCTCCGGGGCGTCAGCGCCGGCGCCGTCGTCGCCGGGGTAGGTCGCGCCGCATCTCGTTCCCGCTCTCGAAGCCGAGGCGCTCGTAGACCGAACGGCCCATCGACGAGGCGTGCAGGAAGATGCGGGGGTACCCGCGCTCCGTCGCCCAGTCCACCATCCGCGCGACGAGCTGCGAGGCGACCCCGCGGCCGCGGGCGTCGGGCTCGGTGAACATCGAGAGGACGTAGGGGAGCCGGTCGACCATCCACCGGCCCGGCCGGGGTTGCTGGGGCTGGAGCCAGAGGGCGCCGCTGCCCGCGATGCGGCCGTCGGGCCCCTCCACGACGAAGGCGAAGAACTCCCGCGCGCGCATCCCCCGGCGGGCCCATCGGCGGTAGACGCGGTCGTGCCGGTCCATCTCGTGCTGCGATCGCCGCCGGAGCTCGAGGAACATCGCCCGGCGGTGCCGGACGAGCGTCGCCAGGTCCCGCTCGGTCGCCGGGCGGAGCCGGCCCCACGGGCGCGGTCCCGGGCGGGCGGCGCGCGCCGGACGACCGCGGCGGGGTCGGGGCATCGGGGGCTCCTAGGCCGCCTTCTTCAGCTCGCTCACGAGCTGGCCGACCGCGGTCTGCGCGTCCCCGTAGAGCATCCGGCAGTTGTCCCGGTAGAAGAGGTCGTTCTCGACGCCGGCGAAGCCCTTCCCCTGGCCGCGCTTGTTGACGATCACGGTCTTCGCGCGCTCGACGTCGAGGATCGGCATCCCGTAGAGCGGGCTCCCCTGGCGGTGGGCCGCCGGGTTCACGACGTCGTTCGCGCCGATCACGAACGCGACGTCGGTCGCCGGGATCTCCGCGTTGATCTCGTCGCGGTCGAACAGCTTGTCGTAGGAGATGCCCGCCTCGGCCAGGAGGACGTTCATGTGGCCCGGCATGCGACCGGCGACCGGATGGATCGCGAACTTCACGGGGACGCCCTTCGCCGCGAGGAGATCGGCGAGCTCCTTCACCTTCTGCTGCGCCTGGGCGACCGCCATCCCGTAGCCGGGCACGATGATCACCTGGTTCGCGTACGCCATCGTGACCGCCGCGTCGGCCGCGTCGATCGGCTTCAGCTGGCCGTGGACCTCGGCCCCGGTCTCCTCCTGCGCCCCGAAGGCGCTGAAGAAGACGTTCGCGACCGAGCGGTTCATCGCCTTCGCCATCAGGTAGGTGAGCAGCGAGCCCGCGGCGCCCACGAGCACGCCCGCGATCACCATCGCGTAGCCCGCGTCGCCGAGCGGGCCGTTCACGAGGGCGAAGCCATCGAGGCCGACCGCGATCCCCGTGAGCGCGTTGAACAGGCTGATCACGACCGGCATGTCGGCGCCGCCGATCGGGAGCGTGAGGAGGATCCCGTAGAGGAGGAGGAGGAGGTAGAACGGGAGGAGCCAGAGCGCGTCCGTCGCGACGAGAGCGTAGCCGCCGAACGCGACCCCGACCGCGAGCACGCCGGTGTTGAGGACCTGGCGCGCCGGGAGCACGATCGGCTTCGAGCGCATCCAGCCCTGGAGCTTCAGGAACGCGATGACGCTCCCGGCGATCGAGATCGATCCGATGATCGCCCCGGCCATGCTGAGGCCCGCGGTCGCGGGGTTCGCGAGGCGGCTGAGCAGCTCGACCGCGGCGATCGCCGCGGCGGAGCCGCCGCCCATCCCGTTGAACATCGCGACCATCTGGGGCATCGCGGTCATCTTCACGACCCGGGCCCAGTACCATCCGCCGAGCCCGCCGATCGCGACCCCGAGGAAGATCAGGAGGAAGTTCGAGAGGTTCGGGCTGAAGAACGTCACCGCGACCGCGAGGAGCATCGCGGCTCCGGCGTAGACGATCCCGCGCCGGGCGGTCGAGGGCGCGCTCATCGCCCGGAGGCCGAGGATGAAGACGAGGACCGCGACGACGTACACCGCGTCGATGACGTCGGGGATCCACGACGTCATTTCGGACCCCCCTTCGACCGGGACCGGTCGAACATCGCGAGGATCCGCACCGTGACCATGTAGCCGCCGGTGACGTTGAGCGCACCCATGATCACGGCGGCGAGGCCGATCGCCCGCTCGAGCGGCGTCGTGGCGAAGCCGAGGGCGACGATCGCGCCGACGAGGACGATCCCGTGGATGAAGTTCGACCCGCTCATCAGCGGGGTGTGGAGGAGCACCGGGACCCGGCTGATCACCTCGTAGCCGGTGAACGCCGCGAGGATCGCGATGAACAGCGCCGTCCAGAGGTCCGCGGCCATCGACCTACGTCCCCCCCGCCAAGAGCTCGGCGGTCGGCCGGTGCCGGACCTCGCCCCCGGTCAGGAGGAGGCTCCCGGCGAGGATCTCGTCCGAGAAATCGGTCACGAGCGCCGTGTCCTTCCCGATCAGCAGCGTGAGGAACGACTGGAGGTTCTTCGCGTACATCTGGCTCGCGTGGAAGGCGAGCTGGCTCGGCAGGTTGAGCGGGCCCGCGATCGTCACCTCGTGGGCAACGATCGTCTCCCCGGGCTTCGTGAGCTCGCAGTTCCCGCCGGACTCGGCCGCGAGATCGACGATCACCGAGCCCGGGCGCATCCGGTCGACCATCGCCGCGCGGACGAGAATCGGAGCGCGGCGGCCCGGGATGGCGGCCGTCGTGACCACGATGTCCGCCTGGGCGACGGCGTCGGCGACCATCGCCGCCTCCTGCTTCTTCTCCTCCTCCGTGAGCTCTCGCGCGTAGCCGCCGGCCCCCTCCGCATTGATCTGGAGCTCGAGGAACTTCGCGCCCAGGCTGCGGACCTGCTCGCCCGCCGCGCGACGGACGTCGTACCCTTCGACGAGCGCGCCGAGCCGCCGCGCGGTCGCGATCGCCATCAAGCCCGCGACCCCCGCGCCGAGCACCAGGACCTTCGCCGGGCGGATCGTCCCGGCGGCGGTCGTCAGCATCGGGAGGAACTTCGGGGCGAGCCCGGCCCCGATGAGCATCGCCCGGTACCCGGCGACCGTCGCCTGGGAGCTCAGCACGTCCATGCTCTGGGCGCGCGTGATCCGGGGGATGAGCTCGAGCGCGAAGACGGTCAACCGGGCGTCCCGCATCCGCCGGACGAGATCGAGGTTCCGGCTCGCGTTGACGACGGCGACCACGACCGTGCCGGGGGCCATCGCCGCGATCTCCGCCTTCGTGGGGGGCTGGACCTTGAGGACGATCTGCCCCTTTCCGAGGATCGCCGAACGGTCGGAGCCCAGCGTGGCCCCGGCCGCGGCGTAGCTCTCGTCCGGGTAGCCCGCGGCGAGACCGGCGCCGGCTTCCACGGCGACCGGGGCCCCGGCCTGGGCGAGCGCCTTCACGACCTCGGGCACCAGCGCGACCCGTCGCTCCGCGGACGCGACCTCCCGAACGACGGACAGCTGGACGGTCATCTCACGTCGGTCGCGCGGACCCGGGCCGAGATTATAACGTCCCCTTCGAGGGCGCGCACGCTCGAGGTAAAATCGAGTCGACCGGGCCTCAAAATACCCCGACGCCTCGACCCCGCGCGCCGGTACCGGCCGGCCGGGCCGACGGCGCCTCGGGACCCCACGCGAACGCTATAGCCGGGGGCTCGCTCCCGCGGTGCGATGCCGCCCCCCCCGCCCGCTGGGCCCCCGCGGGTCTTCGATCGGATCGTCGAGGGCGACGCGATCGGCGTGCTCGAGTCCTTGCCGGAGGCGAGCGTGCACCTCGCGATCACGAGTCCGCCCTACAATCTGCGTCGCCCCTACCGGGGGTACTCGGACGACCGGCCCCATGACGAGTATCTCGCGTGGCTCGGCGACGTCTGGCGCTCGCTCCACCGCGTGCTCGTCCCGGGCGGCCGGTTCGTCCTGAACGTCGCGCCGACCTCGATCAAGGACTTCCGGCCGATCCACCACGACCTTTCGACCGACCTGCGCCGGCTCGGCTACATCATGCGCACGGAGATCATCTGGTACAAGCAGACGATGGGCCGCCGCACGGCGTGGGGGAGCTGGCGGAGCCCGTCGAACCCCCACATCGTCCCGTCCTGGGAGTACGTGCTCGTCTTCTCGAAGGGCCAGTGGAAGCTCCCCGGCGATCCGAAGGCGATCGACATCGCCGCGAAGGAGTTCGAGACGTTCTCGGACGGATTCTGGGCGATCCCCCCCGAGCGGCGCCGGGCCGGCCACCCCGCCCCCTTCCCCGAGGCACTGATCGAGCGGCTCGTGAAGTTCTACAGCTACCGCGGGAACGTCGTGGTCGACATGTTCGGCGGCACGGGGACGGTCGCGGCCGTCGCCCGGCGTCTCGGCCGACACTACCTCCACATCGATTCCTCCCCGGAGTACTGCCGCCAGGCGTTCGAGCGCACGCGCGCGGCGCTCCCGCCCGCCGACGCGCCGGTGCCGTCGCCGGTCCTCGAGGTCGTCCGGCCGGCGGCCGCCCCGGCCGCGCTAGCCCCGTCC
>JASHYU010000103.1 GCA_030042855.1 Thermoplasmata archaeon | reverse complement strand
TGTTCTTCGCGCCCGGGATGTGGCCGCCGCGCTGGGCGTGCTCGGTCGGGTACTCGGGGGGCGCGGTGATCTCCCCGGAGAACTCCTTCGGCCCGCGGACGTCGACGAGGACGATCTTCCCCGACTTCACCTCGGGGAGCGCCGTGCGGACGTCGTCCAGGAAGACCCGGAGCTTCGGGTCGGGGCCGCTCGCCTTGAACTTCCCGGCCGGGGGCTTCGGCGCGTCCTTCGTCAGGGGCCGGTCCTCGGCGATCCACTTCTTGCGGCCCCCGTTCAGGAGCTTGATGTGCTGCTTCCCGTAGTAGGTGAAGACCCAGTAGGCGAACGCCGCGAACCAGTTGTTGAAGTCCCCGTAGAGGACAAGGGTCGTGTCGTCGTTGATCCCGGCCTTCCGGAAGAGCTCGGAGAGCGCGTCGGCGCTCAGGATGTCGCGCCGGACGGGGTCGTTGATGTCCTTGCGCCAGTCGAACAGCACCGCGCCCGGGAGGTGCCCGGTCTCGTAGTTCGCGGTCGGGTCGTAGTCGACCTCCGCGACCCGCACCTTGGGGTCGTCGAGGTGCTGCGCCAGCCAATCGTTCTCGACCAGGGCCTCGGGATGAGCGTACGCTTGCGGGGTCATCGGTCTCTCCGGCGCGGTCGAGGCGGGAGGGGATTATAGGCGCACCGGAGGGCGCAGATTCCACCTCCCCGAGGAGGATTCTTCGGGGTCCCCCCCGGCCGCGCCGGCCGGGGCCTAGCCGTGGCGGCCGCGCTTCGGGAGCGCGGCGTCGGAGATCTCGATCGTCTCGGGGTCGAAGCCGAGCCGGGCGAGCTCCTCGCGGATGCGGGCGCGGTGGTCCCCCTGCAGGTAGACCTCGCCGTCGACCACCGAGCCGCCGGTGGCGAGCCGGTTCTTGAGCGACCGGGTCGTCTCCGCGAGGTCGACCCCGGGCGGGAACCCCGAGATCACGGTCGCGGGCTTGTTGTAGCGACGGGGCTCCGCGCGGACCCGGATGCGGGCGGTCTCCCGGTCGAGCGCGGACAGGATCTCGTCGAACTCGTTGGTACCCATGGTTGGACTCTAGCGTCCTCCGCCGGGGGAGGAACGACCGTGAACCGCGCCCCGCCGGACCCGGGTCCGGGTGCGAGAGAAGTCCGAGGAGCGTGTAGCCGGGAGATTCGAGGGGCGCACCACGTTCGCTATCGCGCTGGAGCGTATGAACCCTCGCCCCGGGGCGGCCTACCGCGGGGGGCGCGTGGAACCTGGCGGGGTCCTCCCGACGCGCGGGGGGACGCTCAGAGCTCGCCCCAGCGGTACAGCCGGAGGGCGACCACGATGACCGCGCACGTCGTGAGGGCGAGCAGCCCCGCGTACTCGATCATCTCGACGGAGGAGGCCGGGGTGATCCCCATCGCCCCCTGGACCAGGAGGGCGGCGTAGGTCGCGGGGAGGAAGCGCGCGGCGTCCTGCCAGAGCGGTGGGAGCGCCTTGAGCGGGTAGTACAGCGGCGAGAGCATCCCGAGGATCGTGAACGTGAGGTTGCCGACCGGCCAGATCTCGCGCTGGGTCCGGACGCGGCTCGAGATCGCGATGCCGATCGACGAGAAGAGGACCCAGAGGCACGCGAGGCTCCCGACCAGCACGACCCCCGCGAACGGCGTCAGCGGGTGGCCGTGCTGGGCGCCGACGTAGGAGAGCAGGACGGCGAGGATCGCGAGCGCCGGGAGCATCGCGATCAGGTTCGAGAACCCGATGCCGAACAGGTAGCGGATCCGCCCGAGGGGGCTCGCGACGAACATGTCCTGGAGCGAGCACTCGATCCGCCACGTCGCGCTGTCGCCGAGGACCCAGGAGCCGATGTTCTGCATGGTGAACAGCATCGCGCCGATGATCTCGAGGGGCAGGAGCGACGGCGGCGAGATGAACGACAGGAAGTAGAGGAAGATGAACGGCAGGAGGATCGGGGCGATCGCGATCGCGGGGTTCCGTCCGATCCAGCGCCAGCCGACGATAAGGAACGCCGGCAGGGCGCGGCCCTGCGCCGGGACCTCAGGCCAGCGGGAGTCGGCCGTGGCCATCGCCTAGGCCCCCTGGACCGTGCGGCGGGCCCAGTAGATCGCGAAGAGGAAGATCGCGCTCGCCTCGACGACGAGGCTGGTCGCGGCCAGCGCGATCTGCCCCGCGGCGAGCGGGGTCGCGCCGATCGCGTGCTGGACGAGCGCCGCCGCCGCGCTCGGCGGCATCACGAGCGCGACCGGTTGGAGTGCCGTGGGGAACCGGTCGAACGGGTAGAAGACCGGCGGCAGGACGCCGAACACGTTGAAGAACAGGCTCGCGTACGCCCAGATCGCCCGGTTGTCCCGGAAGAACGTCGAGAAGACGTAGCCGATCGACGCGGCCGAGAGCCAGACGACCGCCGAGACCCCGAGGAGCAGGAGCACGAGGGGCACGGTGAAGTGGACGACGTACGCGGCGAGGATCCACAGGAGGACGACCGGCGTCAGGTAGACGACGAGGATCCCGACCGACATCCCGAGGAAGTACGCCTCGGGGGCGAGCGGCCCCGCGAGGTAGAGGTCGTTCGCCTTGTGGTCGATGCGGATGTACGCGGCCTCGTTGAGGACGCGCTGGCCCATCGTGAACATCGAGAACAGGATCGCGCCGAGGAGCGCGACCCCGATGAGGCTCGGATCGAGGATCCAGACGAAGACGAGGAGGACCCCCTGGACGACCATGGAGGTCGCCATCGCGAGGTTCTCGTGGGCCTGGACGAGCACCTCCGTCCAGAAGAACGCCCGCAGGCCCCGGAACGGGCCGGAGCCGAGCGCGGTCTCAGTCCTCATTGATCGACCGACCCACCACCCGCAGGAACGCCTCCTCGAGCGTCACCGGCCCCACGGTCGCGCTCACGCGGGATCGGAGCGCGAGGTCCATCAGCTCGGAGAGACGCTCGGGATTGACGATCACCGTCACCTGCTCCCCGTCCTCCATCACCGAGCCGAACGAGCGGAACGACTCCGCGAGGCCGTTCCCGCCCGAGAGCGTGACCTTGAGCGTTCCCCCGACCGAGCGCTTCAGCTCCTCCGCGGTCCCGCTGCGCAGCACCCGCCCGCTCTCGATGATGTAGAGGCGGTGGCTGAGCGCCTCGGCCTCGTCGAGGTAGTGCGTCGTGAGGAGGATCGTCGAGCCCCGCGTCGTGAGCGTGCGGAACGACTCCCAGACCGCGCGCCGGGCGAACGGGTCCATCCCGATCGTCGGCTCGTCGAGGAAGAGGAGCGGCGCCTCGGTCGCGACGACGGTCGCGACCATCGTCCGCTGGCGCTGCCCGCCCGAGAGCGTGATCGCGAGCCGATCGGCGAAGTCGACGAGCCCCATCCGCCCGAGCGCCTCTTCGGTCCGGGCCTTCGCCGTCTCGCGCCCGAGCCCGCGGGCCCGCAGGTAGGTGTAGACCTGCTCGCGCGGCGTCAGGTGGAAGAACGGCTTCCCCTCCTGCGGCACCACCGCGATGTACGGCCGCACCTTGTCCGGCGTGCGCGCCGCGTCGTGGCCGAACACCTCGATCGTGCCGGACGTGGGGCGGAGGAGCGTCGAGGCGATCCGCAGGAACGTCGTCTTCCCGGCGCCGTTGCGGCCGAGCAGCGCCACGCGCTCCCCGGGGCGGACCTCCATCGAGACGCCGGCGAGCGCCTCGACCCGGGGCGCGCCGCGCGAGGTGTAGACCTTGCGCAGCGCGTCGGAGCGCAGGGCTTCGCCCGTCATGGGCCCGCGCGAGCCGCGCGCGGATATTTAACGAGAGACCGGGACGGCGCGCGCCGGCCCGCCGGAGCGCGGCCGGTTCACGGTTTCGGCTCCTCGGGCTCCGTGGGCCCGCCCTCGGCCGCGAACGGCATCACCTCGGGGAGCTCCCGCGTGCCGGTGAACGTCTCGGGGAGCTCGGTCGTCGTGAACCCGCGGGCGCGCGAGAGGTCGACGGGGGGAAGGCTCGGCGACGACGCCTTCCAGCAGAACCGCGTGAGCGGCCCGTAGAGCCACTCCGGTAGGCCGATCGACGCCCCGATCGCCCGGACGTCCTGCTTCGTGAGCTCGCCGACGCCGGCGAGGACGAAGAAGTAGACCGCGTAGCCGAGCAGCACCGCCCCGAGGAGCTGGTACCAGTAGCTGATCGGGAAGAGGTGGACGTGGTTGAGCGTCCAGAGCGCCGCGAAGGAGAGCGCCGCGCTCGCCGTGATCGCGAGGATCGGCCGCGGCGGGATGTGGACGCGGATCAGCACCTCCATGAAGTAGGTGTTGAGGACGAGCGCGGCGATCGAGGAGAGCAGGACGGCGACGGCCGCCGCGACGAGGCCGGGATCGAGGCGCGGCGGGAGGATCTGCCAGAAGATCGGGAAGAGGCCGTGCTGCGGGAGGAGGATCGCCACCGCGACGAGCAGGACGGCGACCTGGGTCGTCGTGATGTACAGCTCGAGCCGCTGGCGGCCGATCGCGTTGATGCTCGACTGGATGATCTGGCTCAGGGCGAGCGGGAGGGCGCCGACGACCAGGATGGCGAGGGGGAGCGCCCCGGGGCCGGCGTAGAGCCGGTTCTGGAAGATGTTGAGGAAGTTGAACCGGTACGTGACGAGCGCGACGACGCCGGGGACGAGGAGCATCGCGGAGTACCGGAGCGCCTGCCAGGTGCTGTGCCGGAGCGTCTCGAACTCCCGATTTCGATGGAGTCCGGCGAGGTACGGGAAGAGCGGGGTGGTGACGGCGGCCGGGAGCGACAGGACGAGGACCCGCCAGCCGTTCGCCGCGAGGTAGATCGAGAGCTGCGCGGCGCTGAGCGTGACGACCAGGAGCGGGGTGAGGTTGGTGACGACGTAGTTGATGAAGAGGCTCCCCATCAGCGGCCAGGAGAACCGGAAGAGCGCGGTCGCCTCCGACCATTTGAACCCCTTCAGCTGCGGGAGGAGCGCGGGGAGGCTGAACAGGGTCGAGGCGATCGCCCCGATCACGTAGGCGACCGCGATCCCCTCGATCGACTGGAAGTAGAACGCGGCGTAGATGAGCGCCCCGAGCCGGACGACGCCCTCGACGAGGGAGGGGTACTGGGCCTTGAGCGAGTTGCCGAGGCCGATGAACATGCTGTTGTAAAGGCCCGAGAACGACCACAGGATCGGGAGCGTGAGGAAGAGGCCGAGGTCGACCCACTCGGCCGAGCCGTGGACGATCGACGAGCCCCCGATCGTGAGCGGCGCGATGACGAAGAGGACGAGGCAGGCGGCGGCGTCCATCGCCATCCCCACCAGGAGGTAGGTGAGCGTGTTCTGACGGGGCGGCTTGCCCCGCGCGAGGAAGTAGGTGTACGCCGTGCTCAGCCGGAGGTCGGCGAGGCCGTTGATGGACGAGCCGATCAGGAGGAAGAGCTGCGCCGTGCCGAGGAGCTCGATCCCCGCGGGACTGATGCCGATGTGCCGCGCGAGGAAGAAGGTCGCGATGAGTCCGAGCAGCTGGACGAGGAGGCTCGCCGCGAAGACCGCGCCCGAGCTGATCGTCAGGGAGTGCGCGAGCTTCGGAACGGCGGGCTTCTCCGGCGGGGACGACGTGGGCGGAGCGGGCGGATCCAAGGTCGACCGGCCGACCGATGGCGGGCCCCACCTCTTATTCCCGTCGGTGGAAGCCCCGGCGGCGCCTCACGCGCCGGGCCGCGAGGTCGGCGGGAGCTCCTCCGGCAGGGACTCGTAGAGCTCGATCCAGACCCCGTCCGGATCCGAGAGGAACGCGAGCCGCAGGTCCCCCTCGACGAACGGAGGGATCCGGACCCGGGCGCCGAGCCCGACGAGCCGCTCGACGGCGGCGGCGAGATCGGGGACGCGGAAGCCCAGGTGGTCGAGCTCGTCGCCCTCGCGGTAGGGCGGATCGCCGGGATAGAAGTTCAGCTCGAGCATCGTCCCCGTCTCGGGGTCGCGGAGCTCCTGCCAGATGCCGCCGGCGCGCATGCGTCCGGTGCGCTCGGCCCGGAGGCCGAGGCCCTCGGTGTAGAACCGGGTCGCGCGCGCGAGATCGTGCACCCGGATCCCGGTGTACTCGAGCGGCATCTAGCTCCGGGGCCGATCCCTTCCGACCGGGCGCGTCGAATCGGACCCGGGGTCGTACCGTCGAAC
>JASHYU010000102.1 GCA_030042855.1 Thermoplasmata archaeon | reverse complement strand
CCCCCTCGGTCGCCTGCGCGCCGGTCCAGCAGGCCCAGTTCTTCCCGGTCCATCCGGGCGGCAGGGCGGGCGGCTCGATCCGCCGCACGGACGGGGCGTGGGCGGCGATCACGTCCCGGGTCCGGTCCGTCGAGCCCTCCTCGACGACCACGATCTCGAGGTGGGGATAGTCCTGGGCGCGCAGGGTCGCGAGCGTCGCCGGGAGCTGGTCCTCCTCGTTCCGGGCGGCGATGATGACGCTGACCCGGGGGCGGGGCCGGTCGGGCCGATCCGCGGACGCGGGCCCGATCTTGAGCATCTGGTAGGCGAGCACGATCGCGGCGCCCTGGTAGAGGAGGACCAGGATGGCCGCGGCCGCGAGGAGGACGACCGCCACGAGCGGGAGCATCGACCGGCGTAGCCGGGCCGCAATAAAGGCGTGGTGACTTCTGTCGGCGGTGGCGTCGGCGATGGCGACCGTCGAGCACCCGCGGATCCGACCGGGGGTGCTCGAGGACCGGCGCTACCAGGCCGACATCGCCCGGCGCGCGGTCGATCACAACACGCTCGTCGTGCTGCCGACCGGCCTCGGCAAGACGACGATCGCGCTCCGCGTGATGGCGGAGTTCCTCCTCCGGGAGCCCAACCGATCGATCCTGTTTCTCGCTCCCACGCGCCCGCTCGTCGTGCAGCACGCCCGGAGCGTCGCCGAGGCGCTCTTCGCGCCCGCGCCGCTTGTGCTCACCGGGGCGATCCCGCCGGACCGCCGGGCGGACCTGCTGCGGCCGCCGCAGGTCGTCGTCGCGACCCCCCAGGTGATCGCGAACGACCTCGCCGAGGGACACTTCCCGCTCGCGACCTTCTCGCTCCTCGTCTTCGACGAGGCGCACCGGTCGGTCGGGGACTACCCGTACGTCGCGATCGGCACGGCGAACCGGGCCGGCCCCGCGGCGCGGGTCCTCGCGATGACCGCGTCGCCGGGCGGGAGCCTCGAGCGGATCCGCGAGGTGTGGGCTCACCTCGCGATCGAGCGGTTCGAGTACCGCACGGAGCACGACGCGGATGTCATCCCCTACATCCACGGGGTCGGGGTCGAGACCGTCACGGTCCCGGTCCCGCCCGAGGTGCGGCACCTCGCCGTGCTCCTCCGGGCCGCGGTCCAGCGGCAGGTCGACGTGCTGCGCGGGCTCGACCTCCTGCCGTCGGGGGAGTCGAGCCGCCGCGCGCTCCTCGAGGTCGGCAACCGGCTCCATCGCATGATCGAGGCCGAACGGCGCGCATCGGGCACCGCCTCCGGGCTCGTCTGGAAGGCCGTGACCGCCCAGGCCGCGGCGATGAAGGGCCTGCACGCGCTCGAGCTGATCGAGAGCCAGGGTGTCGACGCGCTGCGCGAGTACTTCCGTCGCCAGGAACCCGAACGGGGCCGGCGTTGGACGCCGAGCGCGCGGGCCTTCCTCCAGGACCCGGACGTGGTGGAGGTGCGCCGACGGCTCACCGCGATGACGGTCGAGCATCCCAAGATCGCGCGCACCGTCGAGATCGTCGCGGACGAGCTCGGGCGGAACCCGACCGCCCGCGTGATCGTCTTCGCGCAGTACCGCGACACGGTCGACCGGCTCGTCGCGGAGCTCGGGCGTCGGGAGGGGAGCGGCGTCCGACCGGCGCGCTTCGTGGGCCAAGCGAGCCACGGGGACGACGAGGGCCTTTCCCAGCGGGAGCAGGTCGCGATCCTCGATCGGTTCCGGGCGGGGGACATCAACTGCCTCGTCGCGACCTCGGTGGCGGAGGAAGGCCTCGACATCCCCGCGACCGACCTCGTCGTCTTCTACGAGCCGATCCCGGACGTGATCCGCACGATCCAGCGGCGAGGACGCACGGGCCGCGCGCGCGTCGGCCGGGCGGTCGTCCTCGTGGCCGGGGGGACCCGGGACGTGAGCCTCCACCGCGCGGCGTTCGCCCGGGAGCGCCGGATGCACGACATGCTCGAGAAGGTCCAGGCGGACGCGGAGCGGGGCGCCGCGCCCCCGCCGCCCGAGCCCCGACGCGTCCAGCGGATGCTGAACGAGTTCGGCTAGCGGCCGGTGCTGCCGAAGCCACCGGCCCGCGAAGCGACCGGCGCGACCTCGCCCGGCTCGAACGAACTGGCGAGGTCCTCGACGAGCCGCACCTGCGCGATCCGGTCGCCGACCTCGATGTGGTAGCGTCCCTCCCCGAGGTAAGTGAGCGGCACCCGCACCTCGCCCGAGTAGTCCCGGTCGATCGTGCCCGGTGCGTTCACCATGAGCACGCCCCGCGTGGCGAGGCCGCTCCTCGGCCGGACCTCGAGGAACGTCGCGGGCGGGCAGCGCACCTTGAAGCCCGTGCGCACGAGCGTGACCCGGCCCCGCTCGAGATCGGCGGCTTCCGCGGCCGCCAGGTCGAAGCAGGCCGAGCCCGCGGTGGCCCGGGCCGGGATCGGGACGGTCGGCGCGTCGGGGAGTCGCTCGAAGACGACCCGACGGGGGTTCCGGGGCACGGTCGCTCGCAGGTGAGCGGTCTCTTTACGGTTCGCGGGCGGCGGCCTCGAGGCCGCCCGACGACTCGAAGAGCGCGCCCTGCGCCGCGAGCCATCGGGCGACGAGGCGCCCCTCGGCCCGCCGCAGGATCTTCCCGAAGGCGGTCGCGCTGCGACCCGACTGTCGGGCGAGGCGCGTCAACGTCACCCGCCGGGGGACCGTGTAGTAGCCGAGCAGCCACGCGCGGGCCACGAGATCCGACTGGAGCGGGGTGAGCGACGCCGAGGAGGTGTCGGGGACCCGGGGACGCCCGCTCGCGCGGACGACGCGGTAGGGGAACTCCTCCCGGTCGAGGCGCTTCAGGACGCGACGGAGCGCCCGCTCCTGGCCGAGGAAGGAGGCGACGACCTTCTCGGGGGTCAGCCGGAACGGGGCGGTGGGGCTGATCGCGCCGCCGGCGAGCGAGAGCCACCGACGGAGGCGCTCCGGATTGCGCTGGCGGACGAGCACGATGTAGTCCCGGGTCCGCGGACGGCGCTCGACCAGCTCGAACGTCTCGAGACCGTACATCGACCGGATCCGTCGGGACTCCCGCTCGAGCTCGCTCGCGGACCGCAGGGGACCGCGGCGGCGGACCCGGAGGAGCTGGAGGCGCCAGCCTTCCTCGAGCCGGAGCGTCTCGAGGAGCTCGACCTCCTCGTACTTCTCGAAGAGTCCGGGCGGGATCACGCCGAGGAGCACGAGGTCGTCCGTCCGGAACTCGAGCGTCACTGACTGCATCGCGGCGCGGGGAGCAGGGGTTCCGATATGAACCTTCGGTCGGCCGCCCGGGACTTAATACCGCGGGAGGGCTCGCCCCGCCTCGTGGCGTTCCGATCGCTCGGCGAGTTCCTCGACGCGCTCGAGTCGCGCGGCGACCTCCTCCGGGTCACCCGGCCCGTCGGGCGCGACCTCGAGATCACCGAGGTCACGCAGCGGGTCCTGAAGAAGGACGGGCCGGCCCTCCTCTTCGAGAACGTGCCGGGAGCCGCGATGCCGGTCGTCACGAACCTGCTCGGCTCGCCCCGCCGCATCGCGCTCGCGCTGGGGGCCGAGAACGTCGAGGAGGTCGCCCGGCGCATCCAGCAGCTCGTCCACCTCCGGCCCCCAGCCGGGATCGTCGGCGCGATGCGGGACCTCGGGGGGACGATCGAGATGCTCTCGACCCTGCGCTCGCTCGCGCCGCATCGGGTGCGCTCGGGACCCTGCCAGGAGGTCGAGGAGACGGACGTCGATCTGGGACGTCTGCCGATCCTGAAGTGCTGGCCCGGGGACGGGGGCCGGACGATCACCTTCCCGGTCGTGATCACGAAGGACCCCGAGACGGGGGAAGCGCACACCGGCATCTACCGGCTCCAGCAGTACGGGCCCGACACGCTCGGCATGCACTTCCAGGTGCACCGCGTCGGCGCGAACAACTTCCGCAAGTGGTCCGCCCGCGGCGAGAAGATGCCGCTCGCCGCGGTGGTCGGGGCCGATCCGGCGGTCGTCTTCGCGGGGCTCGCCCCGGTGCCCGAGGGGCTCTCGAACTTCGCGTTCGCGGGATTCACGCGCTCGGCGCCGGTCGACCTCGTGCCGGCGCGCTCGATCGACCTCGAGGTCCCCGCGGAGGCCGAGATCGTGCTCGAGGGGTACGTCGATCCGACGGAGCGGAAGGTCGAGGGCCCGTTCGGGGACCACACCGGCTACTATTCGGCCCCCGAACCGTTCCCGGTGTTCCACGTGACGCGCGTCACCCACCGCGCGCGACCGGTCTACCTCACCACGGTCACCGGGAAGCCCCCGACCGAGGACGCGGTCCTCGGGAAGGCGGTCGAGCGGGTGTTCCGACCGGTCGTGCGCCTCGTCCTGCCCGAGATCGTCGACATGAACCTCCCGCTCGAGGGGCTCTTCATCAACGTCGCGATCGTCTCGATCCGCAAGGCCTACCCCGACCACCCCCGGAAGGTCATGCACGCCCTCTGGGGGCTCGGCCAGCTCATGTTCACGCGCTACCTCGTCGTCGTCGACGCGGATGTGGACGTCCAGGACCTCGGCGAGGTCCTCTACCGCGTCGGGCTGCAGGCGGACCCGGGCCGGGACTTCGAGCTCTCCCAGGGCCCGGTCGACCAGCTCTCGATCTCGAACCCGATCCCGAACCTCGGCCACAAGGTAGGGATCGACGCCACGCGCAAGCGACGCGAGGACGGGTTCCCGCGGGACTGGCCGACCGAGATCCGCTCCGACCCGGCCGCGGCCGAGGCCGCGGAGCGGGTGCTGCGCGACGACCCCGCGCTCGCGCGCCTGTTCGGCCGCCCCGGCCCGTGAGCGGCCCGGCCGGGGGCCGACCGAGCCGGTGGCGGGGGCTCGGCCGGTTCCTCGAGATCCAGAACCTCGGGCTCAACCTCCCATTCGCCCTCGCGTTCCTCGTCCTCGCGGCGCACGGCGTCCCCCGGGTCCTGACCATCGTCCTCGTCGTGATCGCGTTCGTGGCCGCCCGCAACGCCGGCCACAGCTTCAACCGCTGGGCGGACCGCCGGCTCGATGCGGCGAACCCGCGGACCCGGGACCGGGCGCTCGCCGCCGGCCGGGGCTCGCCGTCGGTCGCACTGGCGTTCTGCGCCGCGAATGCGGCGGTCGTGGTCGTCGCGGCGTACCTGCTCAATCCGCTCGCATTCGTCCTCGCCCCGGTCGCGCTCGCGATCGTGCTCGGCTACAGCTACACGAAACGCGTGACGTCGTTCACAACCGCCTTCCTCGGCCTCGTCGAAGCGATCACCCCCGCCGCGGTGTACATCGCGGTCGACGGGGCGCTGCCGCTCGTCGTACTCTGGGCCGTCGGGGGCCTCTTGGCGTGGGGCACGGCGTTCGAGACGATCCACAGTCTGGGCGACCTCGAGAGCGATCGGGGGCTGGGCCTGTTCTCCCTCCCCCGACGTCTCGGGATCCGCCGCTCGGTCCGGCTCGTGGCGGCTCTCCACGGCGCCGCCCTCGCGCTCCTCGTCGCCTTCGGGCTCGCGCTCGGGCTCACGATCCCGTACTACGGGGGCCTCGGCGCCATGGCTGTGCTCGTCGTCGTGACCGATCGGGCGCTCCGGCGAGCGCCGACCAATGCTCGCGTGCCGTTCGAGCGGCACTTCGCGATGTCCGCGTGCTACCTCGCGGGCACGCTCGTCGCGGTCTTCGCGCCGCTCGGCCCCGTCGTCCTGCATTAGCTCCCGCGAAGCAGCGATAAGGACCGACGGGGAATCGGGTCGGGAGGAGGACACCCCGGGTGGCCCGTGAAGTCGAGCAGCTCGAGGGCCTCGCCGTCCTCGGTCACGCCGGGCTCGGGCCCCTTCGCGTCCCGATCCCCGCGCTGATCGAGACCGGTGCGGCCCCCGTCCCGAGCAAGGACGCATTGACCCTGCGCGACGCCGAGGGGCCGATCGGCGTTCGCCGGCTGGTCCTCGCCACGGGAGATCGTGCGTGGGAACTGCGGTTCCCCGTGCTGAATCCCGAGATCGCCGGGATCGGCGAAGGGGTCCACGCGGTCGCCGAGGGTGCGTACCTGGTGCACGCGCCGTGCACGGCCCCGGCGCTCGCCGGGCTCCGCGCGCAGCGGCCCGAGCTCCTCGTCCTCGGGAACGCGCGGGCGCTCTGGAACGACGGCCGTCCGTTCGTCGAGGCGATCCGCTCGCTCCGCTCCTCGATCGGTCCCGCTCCGCTCGTGTGGGCCCCGCGCGTCGCGCTCCCGCACCGCCTGCCGCTCCTCGCGTACTTCGGGATCGACCTCATCGACACGACCGAGGGCGCGCTCCGCTCGGCGCACGGCGAGTACTTCGACCCGACGCTCGGCGCGATCGACGCCGAGCCATCGCGACGCGAGCGAGGCTGCGACTGCCCGGCGTGCGAGCGCGAACCGCCCGGCTCGCTCGAAGAGCATGTCGGGGCAGCCTACCACCGCGCGCGCCGGGAGGTGCGCGTCGCGCTGCGCGCCGGACGACTGCGCCAGCTGGTCGAGACGCGGCTTCCGGCCGAGCCCGCGCTCGCCGAGATGCTGCGCCATGCCGACCGCATCCTCGCGCCGGAGCTCGAGGCCGCCGCGCCCGTCACGGGCTCCGGGACGCCCGGCTACGTGATCGCGGAGTCCCACCGCCGCCCCGAGATGGTCCGTTTCCGCACGCGACTCAGGGAGCGGTACCGCCCGCCGTCCGGGAAGCAGGTGCTCCTCCTCGTTCCGTGCTCCAAGACGAAGCCGTACCGTCGGTCGCGCTCCCACCGCCGCTTCGCCGGTGCCCTCGAGGGACTGCGCCCGCTAGAGCGCCTCCATGTCGTCTCGGTGAGCTCGCCGATCGGCCTCGTGCCCCGGGAGCTGGAGGACGTCTATCCGGCCCGTCAGTACGATATCCCGGTCACCGGAGAGTGGACCGAGGCCGAGCGCGCCGAGGTGCTCGCCGGGCTCGCGCACCTTCGGGCGACGGGCGCCTACCGCTCCGTGATCGTCCATCTCGACCCGGCCGAGTATTCCTTTCTCCGCGAGCCGCTCCCGCCCGGCCCGACGGTGCGCTGGACGCTTGCCGACGACCGGACGACCTCGTCGGAGGCGCTCACCGCCTTGCGCGCCGCGGCGCGCGCGGCGCTGGAGGAGTGTCCGGGTGCCGAGGGGGGCCCCCTCGCCGTCGTGCGGGAAGAGCTGCGGGAGCTCGCGTCGTTCCAATTCGGGCGCTCGGCCGCCGACCGGTTGTTCGTCCGGCCCGTGCGGCTCGCCGGACGCCCCTGGTTCCAACGGCTCACTGACGGGCGGACGGACCTGGCCACGGTGCGGGAGGAGCGCGGCCTGTTCCACCTGACGGTCGCCGGCGGCCGGCGGCTCGGCGCACCCTATCCGCTCGCCGTCGAGGTGGATCCGTCCCTCCCTCTCGCGGGCGATCTGTTCGTCCCGGGCGTACGTTGGGCCGATCCCGAGATCCGCGTCGGAGACTCGGTCGTGCTCCTGCGGGGCGGCGAACTCGCGGGCGTGGGGGAGGCCGCGCTCCCGGGCCCGTGGATGTCCGCCCTGGGCCGCGGGCTCGCGGTACGCGTCCGCCACCGGGTCGCGCGCTCCACCGACACCCCCATGACGGCGGACGCGTCTCCGCCGACCACGGGCCGGTAGTCTAGCGGTGAGGATGCCGCGCTTACAACGCGGAGGTCGGCGGTTCGAATCCGCCCCGGCCCATGCTCCACGGCTTCACTCGATCCCGCGAACCACCGCGGGAGACCTTCATGGGAACCGAGAAGACTCGCGCC
>JASHYU010000101.1 GCA_030042855.1 Thermoplasmata archaeon | reverse complement strand
GTCGGAGACCAGCACGACCCCTTCGACGTCCCAGCCGAAGGTGGGCGCAGCGAGCGTGACGGTGAAGTTCACGGGGACCCAGGTCGTACGGTCCAGCTCGGCGAACGAAACCTCCTGGTAGTAGAGGTCGGGCTGCGCGAACGCGTAGGAGCCGACCCCGAGAACCGATACGTTCGCGCGCGGAGGGTCGGCCGGATTTTGGGCGGTCGCATTCGCCCAGACGGTGACGCGATAGGTGCCCGGTCTGAACGAGACATCCGGGCCGAGCCACATCAGTCCGAGCAGATTCGGCGCGCTGACGACCACGCGGGCGAACCGGGACCCCGGCATGCTCGCAAGATATCCCGCGTCCGGGTAGACGAGCACGCTCCCGCCGTAGCTCGCCGCGGCTGGCGGCGCGGCCCCGAACTCGGACACGGGTCCGGAGTATCCGGCTTCGAACAGCACCACCGTGCCCGCGGCCGAGCTCCAGGCGACCCCGCGAACTCCGTAGGCGCCCGGGTCGTAGAGCGTGGTCGCGAGCCACGGAAGCACGGCGCCTCCCTCCGCCTCGGCCACCAGGACGTACGCCGGGAGGTGCGAGGTGTTGAACGGCAGGTACAGGTTGTAGAAGTCGCCCGTCCAGTAGAACGAGTACGCGGCGACGTCGTTCGCCACGAGCGGGAAGAGATCGGCCGATGCGAGGACCGTCGCGCGCGGCGGGATCAGGTCGACCACGCGCTGCACGTCGGAGTACCCCGCCGGGATCTCGTACGAGAACTGGTAGGCGGGCCCGCTCGAAGCGCCCTGCGCGAGCGGGTCGGCCGGGGTGAGCGCGAGGTTCGCCGCGAGGAGAGCGATCACCACGACCCCCGCCACCGGCAGCTCCCGCGCCGCCCGCGCGGGTCGTCGCCGATCCCACCGGGCGGGACGGGCTGCGGTCCGGACCTCCCTCGATCCCGGCCGGTCGACGACGGCTTCGAGATACCGGGACCGGACCACCGCCAGTCCGACGACGAACGGGACGAAGAGCGCGCACGCGACCAGGAAGCCGTACTGGAAGCCGAGGCTCGCGTACACCGTGGAGGCGCTGAAGAACGAGAACGTGACCCAGGGCACGGCGACCACGAGCGCCCGCGGCGCGAGGAGCGGTACGAAACCGAGGAGGGCCAGATAGACGACCCAGTCCTCCAGCTTCGGGCCGAACCCCGCGGAGAGGTTCGCGAGGCTGAGCCCCAATCCGCCGAACGAACCCGCCGCGGGGAGGGCGTACCCGCCGTTCGGGACGGAAACGACGCCCAGCGTCGCGACCAGGTAATCGGCGCGAACGTACTCGAGCGCGGCGTATGCGACCGCGCACGCGGCCAGGAGACCGAGCGTGGCGACCACGCGGGGCCGCGCCGCGAGACTCCGGATCTCGTCCGAGAGCGCGCGCCACCCTTCGGCCCCCCGGACGCGGCGGGCCGCACCGGCAAAGGCGGCGCTCGTCGGGAGCAGGAAGAACAGCCCCACGAAGAAGAGCAGGACCGGCGTGACCTCGAGCGTGAGGAAGGCGACGACGGCGACTGCGAAGCCGGCCCCGAAGCGCTCCCGGTTCCACAGGAAAACGAACGAGAAGATCTCGAGCGGGAGCAACGCCTCCACGTGGAAATCGTAGAGATTGCTCGTCAACGTCGGCGCCCAGGCGAGGTAGGCGAGGCCCGCGAGGAGGGCGAGGCGGGGGGAGCCGGTGCGGTCGCGGGCGAACCGGTAGAGCGGGTAGGCCGCCAGCGCCACGGCCGCCGACTGCACGGCGAACAACGTGGCCTGGGACGGCGCCAGCGAGTAGACCGGCACGAGCGGGTAGAGGATGAAGACCGTGTGGACCTGGAGCAGCGAGCGGTAGCCGTCGGTCTCGAGGTTGGCGGCGGTGTAGAACGGCCGCGACTGAGCGGTCGACCACAGCGCTTGCTGGTACGTACCCATGTCCCAGGTCGACGTCTGGAGCTCGAGGGCCCGCATCCACGCGAAGGTGAACGAGACCGCGAAGTAGACGAGCATCCCGAGAGCGAGCCACCGCACGGTCCGATCGGGGACGGCGCGGCGCCTCTCGGTCGGGCTGGGCTCCGCGGAGGCCGGGGACGGAGCCGGCGCGGCCTCGCCGATCGCCGCCGGGTCCCTCCCGACGCGAGCCCCCATCCCACCCTCGAGAATCGGAGGCGGTCCCGGTGAGTTTAACGAATTGGTCCAAAGACGGAACACGCCCCGCTCCGGCGCTTCGCTCCTTCGACCGGGGCCGCCGTCGGGAGCGGAGGGGATCGTCATGATAGGCCTGGCCCTCGTGCAGTTCAACCGGGACCAGCCGCTCGACATCGTTCGAACCGTGCGACGCGTCGCGCCGCACGTCGACGAGATCCGGATCGTCGACTCGTCCTCGTCCGCGAACTACCGCATGCTCGTCGATCAGTTGCGCGGCACGCGCGCCGAGGTCGTCCGGGCCCCACCGGTGGGATGCACCGAGCTCCTCCGTCCGCTCGCGCACGCGGGTCTCGACTCCGCGTGGATCGTCTCGATCGACGCCGACGAACGGCCTTCCGAGCCGCTCCTGCGGCGGATGGCCGACCGGCCCGACCAGCTCGCCGCCTTCCGCCTCGCCCGGGAGGAGACCTCGCTCGGGACCGTGACGTGGCACACGCGGTTCTACCGGCGGGAGCGTATCCGGTACAAGGGATGGATCCACGAGGATCCCCGGGTGGAGGGGTCCGTGGGACGGTTCGCGCGGGAGGAATGTCTGGTGCACGAGGCGGATTACGCGAACTACCTCGCGCCGGAGGGCCGGGGAACGTCCTACCTGCGGACCGAGAGCTACGAGCGGCCGTTCACCGGCGCGAGCCTCGAACAGGAGTTCCCCCGCTCGCGCTTCGTCCGGCTCGCCGGCCGGGACGAACGCCCGTGGCCGCCGGTGCTCGCCTCGATCTTCGTGGCCAGCCGAGGATTCGGCCTCCGGTCGCGGAGGGCAATGGACGAGGGGACGCGTCGTCAGCGCCAGCGGTACCGAGCGTACCTCCGAGCGCGGGCCCGAGGATTCTATGCGATGAGCGGTCCCGAACGTCGGGAGGCCGTGGCGATCTCGACCGAACTCCGAGAATGCGGAGGACCGATCCCCTATCTCGGATTCGACGAGCTTTCGCGCGTCCGGCACCTCGCCGCCGCGCCGCCCGCGGGCGTCGCCCCCGGAGACCTGCTCTGTGCCCTCCTGATCCACCGCCACCGGGCAGGGCGGCCGGCGGACGAGTGGCCCGAGTTCCCGCCGGAGGCGCTCGGCGCGCCGGGAGACGCAGGGCGCGCCACACGTCCCGTCGAGCCGGCCGGAGGGGCGCGTCCCGCGTCGAACGGCCCATGAACCTCGGGCCCGCCCGATCGGACCCTCTCTCGCTCGTCACGGACCGCGGCCCATTGCCGCTCGGGTTCGTCCGTTCGGCGACCCGGATCTACCTCGTCGCCCGCCAGCGATCCGCGCTCTGGCCGGTCGATCTGCTCCGGGACGGACGGGCGCACCTCGAACTCCCCGGGGGGGAGTCCGTGGTCGGTCCGGTCCAGCTCGTCACCCGGCCGGGCGACCGCGAACAGGTCCTCGAGCTCTTCCGATCCAAGTACGGCGCCGAGCAGTTCCGCCGGTGGTACGACGCGCCGGCCCGGATCCTCCGGGTCGACCTCGATCCGGACGGGGGGCCGGACGAGACGGGTCGGTACCGTCGATGGATCGAGGCCGAGTTCGACAACATCGCGGAGGACTACGACCGCCACATCCGGGGGAACCGCGTCAACCGCCTCCTCCGAGACCGATCGCTCGCGTGGCTCCGGGCGGTCTTCGCTCCGTCGAAGAGCCTGCTCGAGATCGGGTGCGGGTCGGGGATGGAGACGATCGCGATGCTCGAGCTCGGTCACGAGATCACCGCGGTGGACATCTCCGAGGCCATGCTCGAGGTCGTGCGCCGGAAGGCGCGGGAGACCGGGGTCGGCGAACGCCTCCGCGCGGTCCACCTGCGGGCCCGCGACCTCGGCGCGCTCGTCGACGAGGTCGGACCGGCGGCCTTCGAGGGGGCGTATTCCACGTACGGCGCGCTGAACTGCGAGCCGGACCTCCGTCCCGTGGTCGAGGGAGTCGCGCGCCTCCTCCCGGCCGGCCGCCGGTTCGTGGCGGGGGTCTACAACCGATGGTGCCTGGCCGAGTCGCTCGGCTACGCGCTGGCCCTGGCGCCCGGCCGCGCGGCGGGACGCTGGCGGAACCCGGTCCGCGTCGGGACGTCGAGGTTCTGCGTCGACGTCTTCGCCTTCTCGGTGCCGGAGTTCCGGCGGATCTGCGCGCCGGAGTTCTCGCCCGAGCGGATCGAGGGGGTCCCGGTCATCATCCCCCCGTCGGACCTGGTCGGCTACGTCGAGAAGCTCTCCGGCCGCTTCGCCCGGTGGGCGCGCTGGGATGCCCGAATTGGCCAGCACTGGCCGGGGGCCCTCGTCGGCGACCACTTCCTCATGACCCTGGTCCGCGCGGGCGCGGCATGAGCGCTGGCGGCCACCCCACCGGGACCTTCGACTTCCGCACGCTCGACTTCGACCGCCTGTGGGCGCGGCGCGAGCGGACGACGGAGGTCGAGCGACGGACCCTCGAGGGGATCGTTCGTCCCCGCGATGCCCGCCGGATCCTGGAGATCGGACCGGGGAGCGGCCGCCTCGCGGACGTGCTGATCGACGCGGCGGAGGGCTACGCGGGGGTCGACGTCACGCCCGACCTGCTCGCGCGCCTTCGTGCGCGCTGGCCCGACCGTCCGATCTGGCTCGGCGGGGACTGGATGCGCCTCCCGTTCCGCGACGCGTCGTTCACGGGCGCCGTGGCCGTGCGGGTCTACAACTTCCTCGTCGACCCCGCCGCCGCCCTCCGCGAGCTCCACCGGGTCCTCGTCCCGGGCGGCTGGCTCGTGGTGAGCTACTTCTCCGCGCCGTCGTTCGCGGCGACGTGGGACGACCTCGCGCGCCGGATCCGGGAACCCAGTCACCAGCGCCCCGCGCGCGCCGTCCGGGACCGGCCGTCGCGCCGGGAGTTCGGGGAGCTCGCGCACCGGACCGGCTTCCGGATGGCGGCCGAGCACGGGGTCGGGCTCGAGGAC
>JASHYU010000100.1 GCA_030042855.1 Thermoplasmata archaeon | reverse complement strand
AGTCCCCCGAGACGCCCGTGTGGCACAGCACGAAGTCGAACTTCACCGGATCGATCGGCTCGAGGCGCCGCAGCGCCTCGCTGACCTCCTCCACCGCCGCCCAGGACCGCGTGCGACGGGCGGTGAGCCCGAGGTGGTAGGCGATCCAGTGGACGTGCTGGTCGAGCGGTACCTTGAGGTCCCCGGTGGGCACCCGGCGCCACACCCCGAAGTCCGGGTAGCCGGGCCGCACCATCCAGCGCACGAACAGCGTGAGCCGCTTGCACGGGCTCCGCGGGGCGTCGAACGGGCTCGGGAAGAGCGTTCGATAGCCCGGGGGGCCCGCCGCCGGGCCGCGCAGCGTCCGGGCCAGCGCGTCGAGCCCGCCGACGAACCCGGCCCGCTCCCAGCCCTCGAGGAACGCGGTCTCGAGCGAGGGACGGGCGGCGTAGTAGTCCGTCAGCACGTCGGCGAGGTGGTTCATCTGATCGCCCCGGATCCATCGGTGCCGGAACGAGCGGAGCGCCCGCCGTCGGGCGCGCGCGTGCGTCGGATCGACCAGGCGCGCGACGTCGCCTTCGACCCGGCCCGCGAGGTCGGCGATCGCTCCGCGGATCGCGGTCGTGTTCCCGATCGCGAGCGTCGAGCCGAAGACCCCGGCGATCTCGGCTCGTCGATCGTCCCCGGCGAGCGCGCGGAGCCCGCTGATCGGGTCGTCGGCGAGCGACCGGTCGAAGGGGAAGCGCGCGTAGAGCGCGCGCAGGTGCTGCGGGAACTCGGGGGTCGGTCGGTGCGGGCTCACGACCGCGGGCCGACCGGGGCGCGCGATTTAGGCTTGCCGGACGGCGCCTCGAACGTAACTAGCTCCGGGGCGTTCTCCCGCCGGGGGTGGTCACCGCGCGCGCCGAGGTGCGGCCCACGATCGACCGGGCCTGGCTCGAGGCCGCGGCCGCGACGGAGCCGCTCGCGCACGCGTTCGCGCTCTGGGACCTCGAGCGGACGCCGGACCGGGTCCGCTTCTTCTCCGCGTTCGACGGCGGCGCGGCGGTCGGCTACCTGCTCGTCTGGCTCGGCCACCCGACGGCGACGATCGTCCACTGGGTCGGCCGTCATCCCGCGATGCGCGCGCTCGCCCCGATGCTCCCCCCCCGGCCGCTGGTCGCGGTCGTGCCCCCCGAGGTGCGCGACGCGGTCGTCGCGGCCCGCGGCCCGGCGCGCGAGTATGCCTCGCTCCAGATGGCGCGACCTCTCGTTCCGGCGCGGGGGCCGTCCGCGCCCGTCCCGGGCGTCCGCGCGCTCGATCGCCGGGACCACACGGCGCTCGCCAGCTGGGCGCGCCGGCAGGCCGATCCGCTCGTGGCCGCCTACCCGTACCTCGACCCCGAGGCGGACCGGATCTGGGGGGCGTTCGAGGGGTCCGCGCTGGTCGGGGCCGTCCACGCGGAGGTCCGGTTGCCCCGCGTCTGGGTCCTCGGGGGCGTCTACGTGGATCCGGACGCGCGTCGCCGCGGCTGGGGGCGCGCGCTCGTCCGGGCCGCGGTCGACGCGGCGGGGGCGACGGGGGCGCGGGTGGCGCTCTACGTCCGGGAGGACCGGGCCGACGCCCGGCGGCTCTACGCGGGGCTCGGCTTCCTCCCGGCGGACCGACGGGTCTGGCTCGACCTCGGCGCGGGCCTCGCCCCGTGAGCGCGGCCGGCTCATAAGCCGGGGGCGGTTCGCGTCGCGCCGATGCCCTCGAACGCCGAGGCGGCGGAGATCTTCCGGAACATCGCCGACCTCCTCGATGTCCTCGGGGAGAAGTTCAAGCCGGACGCCTACCGGCGGGCCTCGCGCTCGATCGAGACCCTCACCGAGGATCTCGCGCGGGTCGCGGCGCGCGACGAGCTCGGCACGATCCCGGGCGTCGGCGCGGCGATCGCGGAGAAGATCCGCGAGTACCTCGCGACCGGGCGGATCGCCTACTACGACCGGCTCCAGCGGGAGATCCCGCCGGGCGTCGTGGAGATCCTGCGGCTGCCCGGCCTCGGGCCGAAGACGGCCCGCCGGTTCTGGGTCGAGCTCGGGATCGAGGGACCGAAGGAGCTCGCCGACGCGATCGCCGCCGGCCGGCTCGATCACGTGAAGGGCTTCGGGCCGCGCAAGATCGAGCTGATCCGCGACGCGCTGCGGGCGGCCTCCGCGGCCCCCCTCGGCGGCGCGCGGATGCCGATCGAGGCCGCGTACCCCGTCGCGGAGCGGATCGCCGGCGCGCTGCGCGCCCGCTCCCGGTCGGACCGGGTGGAGGTCGCCGGCAGCTTCCGCCGGCGTCGCGAGACGGTCGGGGACCTCGACCTCCTCGTCACGTCGGACGCGCCGGAGGCGGTCTTCGACGCGTTCTCCCGCCTCCCCGAGGTGAAGGAGGTCCGGCTGCGCGGGGGCACGAAGGAGACGTGCATCCTGTCGAACGGGCTCCAGGTCGACCTCCGGGTCGTCGAGCCGGCCGCGTTCGGCGCCGCGCTCGTCTACTTCACCGGCTCGAAGGACCACAACGTCCGCCTCCGCACGATCGCCCGCGACCGGGGCCTGAAGGTCAACGAGTACGGCGTCTTCCGGGGCGAGGAGCGGGTCGCCGGCCGGACCGAGGAGGACGTCTACGCCGCGCTCGAGCTCGCCTACATCCCTCCCGAGCTGCGGGAGGACCACGGCGAGATCGAGGCCGCCGCGCACGGGCCGCTCCCCGCGCTCGTGGACGCGGCGGAGATCGTCGGGGACCTCCACGTCCACCTGCCCCCGACCGCCGGCCCCTCCGACGTCGACCGGCTCATCCTCGAGGCCCGGCGCCGCGGGCTCCGCTACGTCGGGGTGGTCCTCGGCGGTAGGGGCGAGGACGGCGCGCTCTGGTCCCTGCCGGACGCCACGATCGCCCGGTTGGTCGCCGCGGACGGTCCCGCGCTCCGCGTCGAGCGGGCGATCGAGATCGGCCCGGGGACCCCGCCGCCCCCGCTCCCGTCGCCCGCCCCCGACTACGCGATCGGACGGCCGGCCTCGGGCGCGGGCCCG
>JASHYU010000099.1 GCA_030042855.1 Thermoplasmata archaeon | reverse complement strand
TCCGCCTCCACCTTGGCGATCAGGTCGTACTCGCCGAAGAGCGGATGGAGTTCCACGATCCCCTTCACCCGGAGGAGCTCCGTGTAGACCTCGTGCTCCTTCGCCGGGGCGGTGCTGATCAGGACGAATCCAATGGCCACGCTGGGCCCTCCCTACTGACAGGCGCGCGAGAAGTGACCTCGCTTATAAGCGTGTCGAGGAAGAGGCGGCGAGTTTCGCCGGTAGTGCGCCGACGCGCGACCCCCGCCGCCACTCCAGTCATCGTCCCTTAAGTAAGCGCCCCCTAGCAACGGCTCCGGACGATGGCGTTCTCCCTGCGGACCTGGCCGTCGCGGCTCCTGACGCGGCCCTGGCTGCTCGCGTTCGTCCCCATCAACGCGTCGACCGCGGGCTTCGGGGTCGTCCTGCCCCTCCTCATCCTGATCCCGCTGCACGGCTCGTGGGCCGACGTCGCGCTCGCGGCGACCCTGTTCAACTCCGCCGTGATCCTGAGCTCGTTCGCCTGGGGCCACTTCTCGGACCGGTACCATCAGCGACGCCTGTTCCTCGTGATCAACTACGCCGGGTACGCCGTCCTCTATCTCGTCCTCGTCCACGTCGGCTCGCTCACGGACCTCTACGCGATCTACGCCGTCATCGGCGCGCTCTCGCCGGCCGGCGCGAGCGCCTCGAACCTCCTCATCCTCGAGAAGTTCCCGGAGTCGGAGCGCGCGAACGCCTTCGCCTCGTTCCAGGCGATGAGCATGATCGGCTCGGTGATCGGCCTCCTGATCGGCTACTTCTGGACGCTCGCCAACGACACCCTCCTCACCCTGCTCTACGTCCTCGGCGCGCTCGCCCTCGTGAGCGCGGCGGCGATCTGGTACGGGATCTCCGAGGCGCGGCGGGCGTACACCACCGGCCACGTCGCGCGGCACCCCGAGAGCTTCGCCTCGCGCCTGCGCGCCGCCGCGGCCAACCACATGATCGTGCCGTTCTTTCCCCGACGCCCCCGGCTCGGGAACCATCCGTTCCGCCGCCTGCGGGCGTGGGCACGCGCGGAGCTCCGCCACGAGCTCCCGCTCCTCCTCCTCGCGACGTTCCTGTTCAATCTCTCGGCGAACCTCTACAACATCTCCTACACGCCGTACCTCTACTCCGCCGGCCTCGGGGCGTCGGCGATCTTCCTGGTCAACCTCGGCAACAACTCGGCCCAGATGGGCGTCTATCCGTTGTCGGGCGGCCTCGCGATCCGCTTCGGGTCGGACCGCCTCGTCCACTGGGCGACGTACGTCCGCAGCGTCGGCTACCTCGCCACCGCCGCGCTCCCGCTGCTCGTCCTCGCGCGGTCCGGGGTGTTCTCCGCGAACCTCGTCATCTACGCGATCCTGGGCGGGGCGATCGCGGTCTACACGGTCGCGAGCTCGCTGATGCTCTTCCGGGGTCTCGCCGGGCGCGACGCGGGGAGCATCCTCGGCGTGAACAGCGCCCTCGGGGGGATCGCGGCGGTCCTGGGGGCCGGACTTTCGGGGGTTCTGTCCGTGTACGGGAGCTACCGCCTCGTCTTCCTCGTCGCGGGCGGGGTCCTGCTCGTCTCCCTGCCGCTCTGGACGGCCGCCTCGGTCGCGTACGCGCGACGCCACCGGGCGAGCGACGCGCCGGCGATCCCCGAGCCCGCGCCGACCCCGGCGCCGGCCCGGTCCGTCGAGCCGGGCAGCGCGGCCGCAAAAACCCCATAACCCGCCGTCCTCTCCCGCGGGCTCGCAAGGGGGTGGCGCGACGCCGGCGTCGGAGGTCCAGCGGGGGCTCCAGGACGTGGTGGCCCTCGAGTCGCGGATCTGTTTCATCGACGGGAAGCGCGGTCGCCTGCTCTACCAGGGGTACGACATCCGGGACCTCGCCGAGCGCTCAACGTTCGAGGAGGTCGCCTACCTGCTCTGGAACGGGCGCCTTCCGCGGGCCCCCGAGCTCTCGGAGCTCTCGGGCCGGCTCCGGGAGCGGCGGGCGCTCCCCCCGCCGCTCGTCGAGGAGCTCGACCGGGCGCCCGTCACGGCCGGGCCGATGGACGTCGTCCGCACCGCGGTGAGCTCGCTCGCGATGTACGAGCCGGGCGAGACCCGGGCGGACGCGAGCGCGATCACGGGCGCGGAGCGGCTGACCGCCGTGCTCCCGTCGATCCTCGGCCATCTCCACCGACGGCGGCTCGGCCGCCCGACCCTCCGCCCGCGCCCCGAGCTCTCCCACGCCGCCTACCTCCTCTACGCGATCCTCGACCGCGATCCGACCGAGCTCGAGACCCGCGCGATGGACGTCGCGCTGATCCTGCACGCCGACCACGAGCTCAACGCCTCGACGTTCGCAGCGCGCGTCACCGCGTCGACGTTGAGCGATCTTTACAGCGCCGTGACCAGCGCGATCGGCACGCTCAAGGGCCCGCTCCACGGCGGCGCCAACGAGCGGGTGCTCGAGCTGATCGAGGAGATCGGCACCCCGGACCGGACCGAGGAGGTCGTCCACGCGAAGCTCGCGCGCAAGGAGCGCCTGATGGGCTTCGGGCACCGCGTCTACAAGGTCGAGGACCCGCGCGCGGCGGTCCTCCGCGAGTGGTCCCGGCGGATCGGGGAAGCGAAGGGGAACCTCCGCTACTACGAGCTCCTCCGGCGGCTCGAGGACGTCGTGCACCGGGAGAAGGGCCTCTACCCGAACGTCGACCTCTACTCGGGCTCGGTGTACGCCCTCTTCGGGATCCCGGCGGATCTCTTCACGCCGATCTTCGCCGCGAGCCGGATCACCGGCTGGACCGCCCACGTGCTCGAGG
>JASHYU010000098.1 GCA_030042855.1 Thermoplasmata archaeon | reverse complement strand
CGGCCGGGTTTCGGGGGTGAGCGGGCTCTCGGACGCGGTCGCCGATCGGTTCTCCTGGAACCTGAACGCCTCGACGTTGCATCCCCTGTCCGCGTCCGCGGGTCCCGGCCAGTTCGTCGAGTTCACCAACACGAGCTCGGAGTGGTTCCTGGGGTCCGATTTTACCCAGACGTTCGGGGCGACCCAGCTGTTCCCGGGCTCGGACTCGGTGGTCGGAGCGACGTTTCCGACCCACGTCGCGATCGCGACCCTGCTCGCGAGCGGCTACAACGAGACCCTCCGGAAGAACCTGCCCGCGTACGACCCGACCGTGGTCGCCGCGTACTTCAACGGAACCCAGCCGAAGTCCTGGCCGCTGCCCAACCTCTCGGGGGTGCCGGTGACGATCGACGGCGTGACCCCGCCCGCACCCGCGAGCTTCGGGGCGGTGAACGACTCATCGCTCGACGAGTTCGAGAACTCGCTCGACCTCGAGATGGCCGGCAGCATGGCCCCGGGGGCCACCGTGGTGAACTTCTACTTCGCCGGCAGCCTGCTCGCGAACGCGACCTCCGCGATGGGCGTCGCGAACGACTTCGCGCTCACCTTCTCCCAGGCCCTGGCCCACAACTACTCGCCCGCGCGGCTCGCGGTGGTCTCGGGATCGTTCGGCCTGCCCGACCTGAACGACTCCTCCTGGAATTTCGAGACCGAGGAGGCGGCGGCGATGGGCGTGACGCTCGTGATCGCGAGCGGGGACCAGGGCAACGCGCCGGACAGCCTGACCGACCGAGACGACGGGCCGTGGCCGACCTGGCCCGCGACCGCCGACACGAACTCGACCGGCGCGATCGCTGTCGGCGGGGTCTCCCTGACGCTCGGAGGTCGCCCGACGGCCGAGTACTCGAACAACGGCTCGTTGAACCTCACGTACGACTC
The DNA here is from genome assembly GCA_030042855.1 of Thermoplasmata archaeon. Next base: position 3,975 of record JASHYU010000098.1, on the reverse strand, counting down.
GAACCTCACCGGGATCACGAACGTCACCGCGTGGTACGATGACGAGAGCGGGATCGCGGGCACGGAGGGGGGCGTGAGCACGGTCGCCCCGGAACCCGACTGGCAGCTCCACTCGGCCGCGCAGCCGAACATCCGGAACGCCACGATCGCGCAGGGCGCGCCGTCCATCGGCCGGGCCGAGCCCGACGTCGCGATGCCCGCGAACAACACGATCGCGACCGTCTGGGCGAACGCCTCGGAAGGGATCTACTTCACCGTCCTCGAGGGCACGAGCGTCGCGGCCCCCGTGCTCGCCGGCCTCCTCGCGGACGTCGTCGCGGTCGACAGCGCTCGCTCGGCCTCGGGCTGGGCGCCGCTCGGGTTCTTCGATCCGACGATCTACAACATCTCGAGCTACTACGCGGCGAGCCCGTCGGCCGCGGATCCGTTCACCTCGGTCACGAGCGGAGCGAACTACGTCTTCTCGGCGACCTCGGGATGGGACGCGCTCACGGGCTGGGGGATCGTCAACGCGAGCCGCCTGCTCGCCGCGGTCAACGACCCCTCGATCGCGGACTACACGTACTCAGGGCCCACGCCGGGGCTGCCCCACTCGTCGAGCAGCCCGGCGTCGCCGATCCCCTGGGACGGGATCTACCTCATCTTCGGCCTCGGATTCGTGGCCGCCGTCGTCCTGATCTTCGTCTCGATGCGCGCCGGGCGACCGAAAGGCCCGGCGGGCGTGCCCCCGGGGGCCCAAGGCGGCCCCGCCGCCCCGTACGGACCCGGAACGCAGGGCGGGGTCTATCCGGGCGCCACGTTCCTCTGCCCGTACTGCGGGGCGATCCGGCCGGCCGAGCCGGTCCGGTGCCCGCAGTGCGGGGCGTACTAGCTCAGTCCGGTGCCGGGGCGCCCGGCGCGGGTTCCGTCGGAGGGGCGATCGCCGGGCCATCGGCCGGGGCGCCCGGCTCGGGGAGCTCCGACGACGGGGCGGCCGGGGTCGGAGGGGCCGCCGGCGCGACGCCCAGCTTCTGCTCGAGGAACCGCCGGATCTCCTCGGGCCGGGTCGAGGCGATGCCGAAGTACTCGGCGAACCGCCGGGTCGTGGTGAGCTCGAGCGTGGAGCCCTTCGCCTCGGTGTGGACGAGCCCGATCCCGCGCAGGTGCTGGACCTCCTCGTAGGCGACGTCGCCGATCATGCGGACGAGATGGCTCTGGAGGATCGGCTGGTGGTAGGCGATGAGCGTGAGCGCGCGGAGCGTGCGGGGCGCCATCTCGACCGGCGTCACCGCGTGCACCGCCGGCACGTACCGCTCGTTCAGCTGGAGGGCGTACCGGTCGCCGACCCGGCGGACCTCGAGCGCCGACTGTCGGTGGGCGTACGTCTGTTCGAGGACCCGCACGGCCCGCTGGACGGGTCGGTAGTCGTCCCGGCCGAGGGCGGCGGTCAGCTCGCGAACGCTGAGCGGCTTGCCGCTCGCGAACAGCACCGCTTCGACCTGGAAGACCAGGTCGTCGATTCGACCCGGCATGCCTAGGGCTCCGGTACTGGCGCCCGCTCGGCCGCGGTGCGGACGACGAGGACGGGGGACTCGAGCAGCGTCTCCTGCCGGAGCTCGATCGACTTCTCGCGGGCGAGGAACAGGAGCGCGAGGAAGACCGCGACGAGCCGGTCCCTCCCCTCGAGCGGGTTCCAGAGGTCGAGGAGCGGGAACGGTTCACCGATCGGGTGCTGGAGCGCCGCCGCCCACGCGTCGGAGAGGTCGCGCTCGGGGAGGTCGCCGTGGACGAGGACCTCGGGCGGGGCGCGCTGCTCCTCGCGCAGGCGCTCCCGGAGCTCCTGGATCCGCATCGAGCGGCGCGCGTCGGCCTCCGCCTCGCCGAACGCCCGGACGAGCTCGAGGAGCGAGACCGGTCGCGTCTCGGGATGCCGGACCATCTCGAGGAGCGGCGGGGGGTCCGCGGAGTTGAGGATCGTGGAGGTGACATCGACCGCCTCGGGGGTCTCCATGAGCGGGAGGTAGCCGTCGTCGAGCCCCTCGGCCGTCACGTCCACCGACGCCGCGAGGGCCGGATCGGGCTCGGCCCGCAGCTTGAGCACCGCCTCGGACTGGAGGAGGAGGATGCTCCACGCCATGTACAGGAGCCGGCCCGCGATCGCGAAGTTGACCGCGCCCTCCTGCTGGACGCGCTCGAGGTACGACTGGGTGAACTTCACGAGGTCGATCTCCCACGGATCGAACTCCTCCTCCATGACGAGCTCGAAGAGGAGCGCGACCGCCTTCTGCAACGGGTCGGGGATGACGATGTGGACGCCCTCCTTGAGATGCTCGACGAGCGCGAGGTAGCGCTCGAGGAGCTCGGAGGTGTCCTCCGACTCGCCGAGCAGCGAGCGGTGGAAGACCAAGTAGTTGAGGACCTTCTCGGCGGCCTCGCGGGGCACCGCGTTCGGCGTCGCGAGCTCCGCCGCCTCGAGCTCGGAGATCGTCACTGCGCCTCCAGGGGCGCCGCGCCCTCGGGCGCCCGGGCGTTCTCCCGTCCCTCGACGTCGTGGATGTCGTCGAGGTGGATCCCGACGACCCGCGAGCAGCCGTCCCCGCGCATCGTCACGCCGAAGAGATGGTGCGCGAACTTGAGCGTCACCTTGCGGAGCGAGATGACGACGAACTGCGCGCGCTCGGCGTTGCGGCGGAGCATGCGGCCGACGAACTCGGCGTTGAGCCCGTCGAGCGACATGTCGACCTCGTCGAAGACGTAGAGCGGGCTCGGATCGTAGCGCTGCATCGCGAAGATGAACGCGAGGCTCGCGAGCGACTTCTCCCCGCCCGAGAGCTGCTCGAGCCGGCCGACGGTCTTCCCGACCGGCCGGGCCTTGATGAGCAGGCCGCCCGCGAGCGGGTCGGCCGGGTTCTCGAGCGCGATCTCCCCTTCCCCGCCGGCCGAGAGCTCCCCGTAGATCTCGCGGTAGTGGGTGTTGACCTGGCCGACGACCTCGGTGATCTTCTCGCGCTTCTTCGTCTCGATCGCGGCCACGAGGGCGATCAGCTCCGACTTCTCCGCGGAGAGGCGTTCGACCTCGGTCTGGAACTCGTCGAGCCGCGCCTTCTCGGCGTCGTACTCCTCGACGGCCCGCTGGTTCACGTCGCCCATCGCCTGCAGCTCCCGATCGAGCTCGGCGACCTTCTTCTTGAGCGCATCCAGGGACATCGGCTTCTCATCGGGCTCCGGGTCCGGGAACTGCCGGAGCGCTTCCTCGAGCTCGTGGAGCTTCTGTTCGGCCTGGGCGAGCCGCGTCTCCTCCTGCGTGAGCATCCCGCGGCGGGTCTCGAGGCGGGCCGCCGCTTCCCCCAGCTTCTGACCGACCTCGAGGCGCTCCTCCTCGAACTTCTTCCGACGTTCGGCGAGGCCCTTGGCGGCCTCGCCCTGCTGGGCCTCGACCGTCTTCAGCGCATCGAGCGCGGCCCGGGCGTCGTGGACGGACTTCACGGCCTGGCCGATCTCCTTCCGCTTGGCCGCGACCGATTTCTGGGCCGTCTCGAGCTCCGCGCGCCGGCCCGCGAGCCCCGACGTGAGCGCCCCGAGGGAGGCGCGAACGCTCTCGAGCTCTCCGTTGACCTGGACGCGCTCCTCGCTCGTCGCCTGGGCCGCCTCCTGGAGCGTCCGGAGCTTTTGCGAGAGGGCCTGCGGGAGCTGCTCGAGGTACTGCTCCTGGGCCTTCTGGATCTGGCCTTTGAGCTCGGAGATCTCGCGCGCGAGGCGCTCGACCGCGGCCTCCGCGCGCTCGAGATCGGCGGCGCCCTTCTTCCGCTCTGCGACCACCGACTGTCCCCGCTCGCGCGCGGCCGCGAGGCGCTCGCGCCCGGCCGTGAGGTCCTTCGCGAGGACCTCCCGGTTCGACGCCGTGGCCTGGTCCTCGATCGATCGCTTCGCGAGCTCTTCGGCGGAGACGCGGATCCGCTCCGCGACCGTCGCGAGCTCGGCGCGCGCGGCGCTCTC
>JASHYU010000097.1 GCA_030042855.1 Thermoplasmata archaeon | reverse complement strand
CCCTTCAGCACGAGGAACAGCTCGTCGGTCTCCTCGTGACGATGCCAGTCGAACTCTCCCTTGACCTTCACGACCTTGATGTCGAGGTCGTTCATCTGGGCCACGATCTTTGGTTTGTACACCTCGGAGAACAGGCTCAACTTTTGAGCCAGGTTGACCTTCTCTACCATGTCCGTTGCCCGCCCCGCAGGGGGGGCAGTGGGACCCGATCCCCACCGATCCTCGCGGGAAGCATGGGGGGCACCTCGACGCTCGAGGTGGATCCGACCCCGAGGATACCCCGTCGGCGCATGGGACACCGACCGGACAGTCGAACGGCGGGTATGAATCTGCTACCGTTCCGGGTCGGGTCCGAGGCATCGAAGGACCGGCGGGATCGCGAGACGGTCACCTCATCCGTGGGGCGCCCCGAACGACCCCTCGGACGCTCTCGCGACGGCGTTGGGACGCGCTCCGGCCGGCGGATGGTCGCCCCTGACGGTCATGACCGGGGCCGACGATTGCTGGTTCAACGATTATCAAGCAAGGGACCCTTCACCCTCGGGTACCTCCGATGCCCGACCAAGGCCGGCGGGTCTACGCAACGCAGACGGGACGACTGTCCAAGGTCGTCGACGCTCCGCTCCGCTACGTGTACGACTGGTGCACCGACTTTCGGCCCGATGACGCAAAGCTCTCGGGGTCCCGGTCGACGCATCGGGTCCTGCGCGTGAGCCCCCAGCGCCTGGTTCGCGTCAAGGTCGCCCGCCGCGGAGCCAAAGATCCCGTGATCAATGTCGAAGTGGTTCGGCTTCGCCCGCCCAACGCCTGGCACAAGGATACGATCGGTGAGGAGGATCTCGACTCGATGGACTACCGACTCACCGCGCTGAGTCCGACGAAGACCCGGGTCAGCCTGGTGATGGTCGAGCGGTGGATGGTTCCCGAGTTCCGCGCGAAGGCCGACTGGCTTCGTTCGGCGAACGAGTATTGGGATGAGCTGGTGCGGGCCATCGAGGAGCGGTACCGGAGCGGGCAGCCGGCCAAGGGCTAGGGCACGCGCTTCCCGACTCCCACTCCAGGCCGCGCTCCTCAACCTCTCCGTACGCGAAGATCGTGTCGGGCTTGGTCCGGCCCGCGACGGCGCGCGCGGACGGGTCTCGGCGGACCGCACCGGGTCGGTGCCCGCCCGGTGCCCGTCGCGGATTCGGAGAGTTGGACGACGAACTACCTCGAGGGCCTAGACCATCCGGGCCACGCACTCGACCTCGACCGGCACGTTGAAGGGAAGGCTGGCCACACCGATGGCCGCGCGCGCCGGCCTTCCGGCTTCTCCAAAGATCTGGATGAAGAGCTCGGTCGCACCGTTGGCAACCTCGGGTTGGCGTCCGAATCCCGGCACCGAGGCCACGTACACGGTCGCCCGCACGATACCTTGGACCCGGTCGATCGAGCCCAGCTCCGCCGCGAGCGCCCCCAACGCTTGGAGCGCGGCGCGCCGCGCGAGCTCCTGCGCGACGTCCACGGGCACGTCCCGGTCCACGAGACCGGGGGAGACGGGTTTCCCGGCCTCGGTAACGATCTGGCCGGACACCCAGACCCGATTACCATCGACCACGACGTGGGAATAGGCCCCCGCCGGCTTGGAAGGCAGCGGGAGCGAAAGACCCAGCTCCCGGAGGCGCTCCGAGGGGGTCGCGGTCATCGAGGGCGCTCGGGCACGGCTCGGGGTTCGCGCATGGCCCGACTCACCGGCCCCCGGCATAAGAGAACGCTACCGCCCCGGGTCGGCTCGACCGTCATAAGATTCGCGCGCGTGGCCTCGAGCCGATGAGACGGTTCGCCTTTGCCACGGTCGACGTGTTCACGCACCGTCCGCTGGAAGGCAATCAGTTGGCGGTGTTCCCGAACGCGCGCGGATTGACCGACGGGGAGATGCTCGCGATCGCGCGGGAGTTCAACTTCGCCGAGACCACGTTCGTGTTCCGCCGGGACCCACCCACGGAGAAGGCGAAGGGCATCCGGACCCGGATCTTCTCGAAGCGAGAGGAGCTGCCGTTCGCCGGCCACCCCTCGCTGGGCACGGCCGCCGTGGTGCGAGCGATGGGCGAGGGGGACGACGTGCTGCTCGAGCTGAACGGCGGCTCCGTCCCGGTGCGTTTCTCGGACCGGGGCGGCCACGCGTTCGGGGAGATGACCCAGTTCGACCCGACGTTCGGGACCGTCCACGACCGGGAACGCGTGGCCCAAGCGATCGACGTACCGGTCGCGGAACTCGACGGCGCCCTACCGATCCAGACGGTTTCGACGGGTCTCCCGATCGCCCTCGTCCCGTTCGTTCGATTGCCGGCGCTCCAACAGTGGTCACCGAACTGGACTCGGATGGAGGAGTATCTCCGGCAGACCGACGCGCGATTCTTTTACGCGATCTGTCGAGCGACGGTCGCTCCGGACGCCGACGTGCATGCCCGCATGGCGTTCTACGGAGGGGACGATCCCGCGACCGGCTCGGCGGCGGGCCCGACGGCGGCGTGGATGGTCCGAAACGGCCTGGTCGCCCCGGGCTCCGTCGTCGAGATCGAACAGGGCCTCGAGATCGACCGACCCAGCCGGATCTATGCCCGGGCCGACCTCACGGGGGAGAGGCTGACCAACGTCCGTGTCGGTGGCTTTTGTGCCCCGGTTCTCCACGGGGAGCTCGATCTACCCTGAGAACGCCTCCGGGGGGCGACGGCACATCCTCCGGTGACGAACGGGTGCGACGGAGGCCGTTCTCCGGAAGACCCCGGGCCCGCCCCCGCCGGCGTGAGCGAACCTGACGGTCCTCCCGGCCCGCCGAGCGGCCGCGCGGGTTGCCGACCCCGACGCCCGGCTCGCCTCGAGGACACCCGTTCACGCGCTGCCCGATTCGCCGCCGGGGTGCATGTAGCTGTCGAGCAGGCGCTTCTCCGCCTTCCGTAGGTGCTCGAGCGTGGTGGATTTCCCGAGCGCGAGCGCTTTCGCCACGTCCGCCGACTCGGCGCGCTTGGGAATATCGTAGTACCCGCACTGGTACGCCACGACCAGGGCCTCTCGCTGCTTGGGAGTCAGAATCGCGACGGCGGATCCGGGAGCCGGTCCCTCCAAGCCCCCGTCCTCGACGGACAGTACTTTGTAGCGCATCTTGAGCTCGCGCAGATTCGCCAAGAATCCCTTGATCTGCTCACCGGAGCCCACGACCGTGATACGCCAGCTCTCCGACGTCAGCTCGAGGGCGGGATACATGGCTCCGTCCGTCAGCGCGGCGAGCCGGGTCCAATCCGCGGTCGGCCGACCTTCGATGCTGGCCAAGAAGGCTCCATCCGCGAGCTGCGCGAGGTGTCCGACCTTCGAGATCCCGACGTAGCCCACCATCTGGGTGGGGCGTACGGCCGGGTCCCGAAACTTCACCCGACAGATCCCGGAGTAGGCCTTCGTATCGAATCGGAACAAATGGATCACGCGAAATGACTCGATGACTCCAAGGCTGGTGGGACCGTCGAGACCTTCGGGGTCTTGCCTCGGCAGCTCGAGGACGACTCGCCTCGTGGCGACCGCCCGCCGGAGCGATCCGGCAGCCCCCCGCCCCGCGTTGTCGGGCCGAGGATGTCGCCGTGAGGATCGGGTCGCAGGCATCATGAACCGGCTCACGGAGCGGAGGGACCGACGGCGTCGATGCGGGCGCATTCGGCGAGGCGCTGTAGCTCTCCGACGAAGGTCTTCCACTCCACCACACCGAACCGCTCGACGATCCGGGTTTGAGCGGCGGCCCAGGCCGGGTCCGCCTTCTCCAACGTCCGGAGCCCGGCCGCGGTGATCGAAGCTCTCCGGGACCTCCCGTCGACCCCCCGGTCCAGGGTGACCCAATGGCGCCGGCGCAGGAGATCGAGGGCCCGGTAGAGCGAGGTCCGGTCCATCGCGAGATCCTCCGATACATGAGACAAGGGCTCGTTCGGGTGGCGGAGAACGGTCCGCAGCACGGCCAGTTGGGTGATGTTGAGCCCGGTCTCGGAGAGCGCAGCATCGTAGGCGCGCGCCAGAACTCGGGCCACACGCCGCACGCTGGTGCACGCGCACGGTCGAGGGACCGTCTCCGAACCCATTGATGTATACACATCAATTGAACGGATAAGCCTTTCATGTCGCGAACCTCGCTCGCGCTCGGTCCCACCGGCCATCAACCAGCCGGCCGGGAGCGGCGGGCTCCCTTCTCCGATTCTGAGCGGGGCGGTCGGCGACCCGAGAGCCGCACCTCGCGGTCTTACGATCGGGCGCGCGGTCGACGCCGCTGGCATTCCGGGCACCGCCACGCCGGGTCCGTCGGCGATGCGGCGAAGAACACCGGTCCGGTGCGAGCATGGCGAAAGCACACGAAGAGCCGGCGCTCCGAGCCGTCGCGGGCACGGAACGGATAGACCCTCCAGTAGACGACGTGCACGGGCTTCCTCGGCGTCGCCCGTTCCATCGCTCGCTCCGCCGCGCGTCCGAGCTCGGGCCCGTGCCGGGAGGCGGTCCGGAGGTCCCACGAGCGAAGCAACGTACGCGGCCGGACCCAGCGCGCGAGCGTCCGTCGGGCCGCGGCGGTGGGATCGCGTCGGGTCCACTCTGCGTAGGAGGTGACCGACACCACGCCCGCGGGGCAGGCCCGGATCTCCCACTGGCCGGGCAGCGAGCTACGGACGCGGCGCACGCGAATCGGCTGAGCGCAGTGACGGTAGCACTTCCCGCCGGGAGACCTCAGGGCGGCCCGCAGGGCCACGGGCCAGCGGGGAGCGCGCGTCAGGACCGCGCCTCCGACCGAACCATCGTCAGCCAGTCGCTGGCGAAGAGGTCGCGCCAGGCCCGGGCGGTGCGCGGCACCTGCTCGGAGAAGCCGGTCAAGAGGTGCTGGACCGAACCGTCCGAACACTCGAGGAACACCTGGGGGATGAGGTAGTCCGGCGCGTCGTCCCCGTGCTCGCGGACCATCCGGTCGGCCTCCCGGATCTGGCTCTTGCGATCGATGTCCAGGATTCGGAGCGGAAGGCCGAGCTCCCGGGCGAGACGCTTCCCGTTCTTCACCGACAACGGCACGCAGTGAGGGCACCACTGGGCGAGCACGATCGTCAATCGTGCCGGTTTGGCTCGGGGGTCGACGCGGGACATCGCTCGGGTCATCGCCGGCCGATATTTACCGCGACACTCGGCCGAGGGCCGGTGCCGAGGTCTCCGTTCGCTCGCAGCGAGGGGCCCGAACCGACGACGGAGCGCGTCGGGAACGCACGGGGGGGTGACCCGTCGGGAACATTCCATACCTCGCTGTGGGTTGGGGGGTCGTTCCGGTAGGAGGCCACCAGGTGTCGCCCGCTCGAGATCTTCTCCGATCGCGCGGGTGGACGATCGTCGCGGTCGTCCTCCCGGCGATCGCCGTGCTCTCCGTGGCCTACGCGCCGTACGGAAACGCGACGCTATCGAACTGCCCGTTACCGGGCGATCTCGCCGGCTGCACGACGCTCCGGGCGGGTTCTCCGCTCTTCGGGTACGCCGTCGAAGCCTCCGGCGCCCTCTCGCTGAACCTCCTCCTGATCGCGCTCCTCCTCGGACTCACGGGGTTCGGCCTCTTCGTGCCCTGGGCCATCGCGAGCCCTCGGCGCGCCGGACCCGGGGTCATCGCGTGGGCGTTCTTCGCCGGCGTGGTCTGCACGATTGGGCCCTGGACGGCCCTCGAGCCGCTCTGGGGCTACGGAGTGATCACCGGATGCCTCTGGGCGTCGCTCGGGGTGGGCCTCGTGCGGCGTCGCCAGGCCCGCCAGGCCGAGGAGTGGGCACGGCTCCGGCTCGAGGCGGAGGAACAGGCCCGTCGGGTCCGGGAGGAGGAGCTGCGCGCGCAGCAGGCCCGGGATCGGGCCCAGCGCGACGCCGCCGAGTCGAGCCGGCGGGTGGGGCCGTCGCGTCCTCCCCGAGCCGTCCTCGACGCGGCCGCCCTGCTCGGCGTGGACGCCGGCGATCCCCCCGAAGTGATCGACGCGGCCTACAAGTCCTGGGTCCGGACGCTCCACCCGGATCGGAACCCGAACCCGAAGGAGGCCACGCGCCAGCTCCAGCGGATCAACAACGCCCGGGAGATCCTTCTCGCGCACCAGCGTCCGCCGGGGTCGCCGTGACGGCCGGGCGCCGGACAGAGGAAAGCTCCGGCGCTCGCCTCGACTGACCGACCGCCGGCGCCCGTCCGCTCAGACGTACCGTTCCAAGCGCCGGGCGAACTCGTCGCGCAATGCGTGCCGGCGCGCATCGGCGATGAGCTCCTGCTCGAACGGGGTCAGGTCGCGGAGGAAGCCGAACCGGCGTGCCGCTTCGGCCGTGTCCCGGTTCCAGTCCCGCCGGCGGGACCGCCCGATCAGTCGCTCCAGGTCCGGCCACTCGCGACGGCCCTCGGCCAGGGTCCGGAGGATCCTCTCGGGGTCGAAGGCCTCCCGGTCGTTCCAGAGCTTTCCGACCGCGAGCAGGCGGACCAGATCGGAGCGGAATCCTTTCCGGCCGTACCGGACCGCGTCGTAGAGGTCGCGCTCGGTCGCCCGCTGCTGGATCGCCCGCAGTTTTTCCGCCAGCGACTCCTCGACTCGGAGGCACGGGATCTCGGGGGGAGCGAACGGCAGCGCCGCGAAGTACGGCTGGGGCTGGGGGGTCCACCGACGCGGTGGCAGGAACAGCGCTTCCCGGTAGCTGATCTCGAGGCGGAACTCCCCGGCGTCCCACGCGTGCCGGTACCCGACCCGGCACGCCCAGTTCTTCCGGGCCGTGCGGTACGGTTCGATCACGGAGAACTGCACACCGAAGTGGTCCGGCGCGAAGCACGTTCGGAGGATCTCCTCCGGGTCCTCCGGGAGGCCCGCGTTGGTGAAGTCGAGGTCCTCGCTCAACCGGCCGACGTCCCCGGTGACCATCAGCCGGACGTAGGTCCCTCCCTTGAAGACCAGGGCATCGAGGACCCCGCCCGCCCGGAGCGCGTCGAGGGCGTAGACGAGCACGACCTCCTGCTGGGCGATGTGGAGATCGACGCCCATCCGGTCCGCGAATCGGTTCGCCGCCGCGCGCGGGATCACCGAAGATCCACCTCCGCCCGCAGGAGCGTCTCCGGCACGTTCCGGATCACGTGCCACCGCCGGTCATGGACCCCCCGACGGCCGAACTCGTGGGCCGGTCCGAGAGGAACGTACGGGTCCTCCGCCCGCGGCCGGACCTCGTCGAGCCAGCCTCGCGGCGGTCGAACCGACGCACCCAGCGAATCCAGGAGGAACCCGAGCCGGAGTGCCAGGCTCCGCTGGCCGAGTCGCTCCACGTGTCGGGTCAGCCGCGACCAGTCGAGCCGCCGCCCGGCGCTCTCGAGCACCTGCACGACGCCCGCGAGCCCTCCGGAGTACTCGGGCCGGTCGAGGCAGTCGATCACCGTCCGCTCGGGGTCGCTGACCACGATCGACTCGTTCCGCCGGGTCAATCGTTGCCGCCCAAAGAAGCGCCGCGGGGCGACGGCGACCCTCCGGAAGGCCGGAGCGAAGGGCCAGCGGGGCCGACCCGGTCGGGGGGTCACGACGTAGTACACCCGGCTCGCTTGCGGCAGGAACCCCCAGAGTTCGGCCGCCGTGGCGAACCCGAAGTAGTAGGGGGCGACGAGCCGGCTCCCGACAGGGAACGGGTCGGTGTCGGGGACGGCTTCCGGCCCGTGCCGGCCCGGGCTCAGGACGTACCGGCCTCGTCCTACGCGACGCAGCCAGCCCTTTCGCGTGAGGTCGACCGCGACCTTCCGGGCGAACCCCGGCGAGATGCGGGCCCGAGCACGGATGCCTTCGAGGGAAAGCTCCCCCAGCCCCTCGGCTTCGAGCGAGAGCACGACCCTCGCTTCGGTTCGGGATAGGGAGCGCCACTTCATCGGATCCAGATGTGTTGTCTACGTCTTAATGTTACTGTTTTGGTAACTACAAATAGTGCAGAACATTTCACCGCGCCTCGCGACGCGGCGCGCTCGGTCGAGCTCGGGGACCCGACTCGGGCTATCGGCGCTCCCCCGCGGAGGCCGTCCGACTCGGCCGCAGGACGTCGGACGCGACCGCCCCGGACGATTCACTTCTTCGTTCGAACGATCTGGAGACCTGCGTAGCTCTGGTCCGTCGGCATCAGCTCGATCGAGTTCACGTTGACCCGTTCGGGCAGGACGGCCGCCCACTCCACCACTTCGGCGATGTCGTCCGGCGTCAGGGGGTGCGTACCGGCGTAGACCTCGGCGGCCCGCGTCCGGTCGCCGTGGAAGCGAACCTCCGAGAACTCGGTCCCACCGACCAGTCCCGGCTCCACGCACGTGACGCGGATCCGGGTCCCGTGGAGATCGCTCCGGAGGTTTCGGCTGAACTGCCGGACGAACGCCTTCGTAGCGCCATAGACGTTGCCGCCCGCGTACGGGTAGGTCGCCGCGGTCGACCCAAGGTTGATCACGTGCCCCCGTCCGCGAGCGACCATGCCCGGTAGCACGAGGCGGGTCGCGTAGACGAGACCCTTGCAATTCGTATCCACCATGCGCGCCCAGTCGTCGAGGTCGGCGCGCGGTGCCGGGTCGAGCCCGAGGGCGAGCCCCGCGTTGTTCACGAGCACATCGATCTCGGAGAACTCGGAGGGCAACTGGGCGAACGCCCGCTCGAGCGCGGATCGGTCCGTGATGTCGACCGGGAGCGGGAACACCCGGGACCGGCCGAGTTCGTCGGCCAGCGCGGCGAGGCGTTCGGCTCGGCGGGCGAGGGCGACGATGCGCGCCCCCCTCCGAGCGAAGCGTCGTGCGATGGCTGCGCCGAAACCCGCGCTGGCACCGGTGATGAACACGACCTTCGGAGACGTCTCGGAGTCAGCGGACATGCGCGTGGGACCTGGCTCCCCGGAAGGATAAAGGACCTCACCACCGCGTCGCACGCACGTCGAGCGATCCTTCGCTGGCGCGCCGAGGACCCGGATCGACCGGCAGTACGGGCGACGGGGTGGGGGACCGGACCGTTGCTCCGGTGTGGATCGGAGTGGAGGACGTCCGGCCCCGCCCGGGATCTCCCGCGCGCCCAGCGGCAACCGTCGACCTTCGACTGCTCCCCCGGTCTCTCCGGGCCCCGCATCGCGGGGTCGGAACCCTCTCGCACATTCCATAGTCGACCGTACCCCCCCAAGATTCGGGAGACGGCGCTCTTGTAGCCACCGGCCGGTTTCGGAGGGGCTGTGGTGGCGTGATCTCCGACCGACCGCTGTTCGCGATCCGCCGGTCGAGTAGCGCGCCGCGCGGGGATCGCTCGCACCCGTCGACGCCGGGTCGCTGATGAAGTATCGGCTCCGTCTGGCGGTCATCCTCACCGTCGCGGTCGCCATCGCGGTCGTGCTCGGCGGCCTGGTCGCCACGGGAACCCTGCGGCTGTTCAATGGCACATCCTCGCACGCACCGGCGAACCGTGGTCCGGGGAGTCCGCTCGACTATGCCGTGACGTTCTCGGAGAGCGGCGTGCCCACCGGAACGATGTGGTCGGTGACGCTGGGCACCTCGACCGAGTCGGCCCAGGTTCCCACGATATCATTTCAGGAGACGAACGGGACGTACGACTTCACGGTGGCGCCGGAACCCGGGTTCCGGTCGCTCCCCGCGACGGGCAGCGTTACGGTGGACGGCGCCGGGGTCGGCCAGTCGGTCACGTTCGCGCCGGTCGCACCCGAGGAGTACGCCGTGACCTTCAATGAGACCGGTCTCCCGGCGGCCACGAGCTGGAACGTGACGTTCAACGGCACCGAGCAAGCTTCCACCAGCAGCTCGATCGTCTTCGAGGCGACCAACGGGTCCTGGCCGTACACCGTCGCCCCCGTAGCCGGTTTCGAGTCGGCCACGGTGTCGGGGACCGCGGTGGTCGACGGCGCGGCCGTGGAGGTGCCCATCGCGTTCAGCCTCCAGCCCCCCACCACGTACACCATCACCTTCGAGGAGTCCGGGCTCCTGCCCTCCACCCTCTGGAACATCACCTTCAACGGAACGAGCCGAGCATCGACGGGCACCTCGATCGCGTTCCCGTCCCCGAACGGGACCTGGCCCTACTCGGTCGGAGCCGTCCCGGCGTTCGTGGCGACATCGCCGTCCGGGACGGTGAACGTCGACGGCGCGCCCGTGTCCGTCCCGATCGGCTTCTCGGTCGCCCCGGGCGAGTTCCCGGTCTGGTTCAACGAGACCGGTCTACCGGCCACGACCGAGTGGAAGGTGACGTACAACGGCAGCGCCCGTGGCGCGAGCTCCGACTCGATCGAGTTCGAGTCGGTCAACGGCTCGTGGCCGTTCGAGGTGGGGAACGTGCACGGGTTCGACCGATCCCCCTCGGCGGGGACCGTGAACGTCACCGGGGCGGCGGCGAACATCTCCGTGGACTTCTACCTGCCCCCGCCCGAGCAATTCGACGTGACGTTCAACGAATCGGGACTGGCCGGGGGCACGACGTGGAACGTGACCCTTGCCGGGAGCGAGGAGAACTCCACCGGATCGATGATCGGGTTCTCCATCGCGAACGGGACGTGGCCGTTCACCGTCGCGTCGGTGGGGTCGTACGAGCCGGACCCCGCGTCGGGCAGCGTCGTGGTGCAGGGCCGAAACGTTCTCGAGAACGTCACGTTCGAGGTCGCTGCCCAGCAAACCCTCGTCTTGGGAGGGTCCGTCTCGGCCTATCCCTTTGACGACTTCGCCGTGACCCAATTCGAGCAGAACAACAGCGACGTCGAGATCTCCAACGATCAGGGAGGGGACGGGGCCGGAATGATCGCCGTCTGCGGGGGTCAGATCGACATTGGGGTGACGGACATCCCGGAGAACCTAACCATGCTGGAGAAGTACGGGTGCTCGCCGAACGCGGTCATCACTCCCTTCGCGTACGACGCGGTCGGCGTGATCGTGCCGGCGGGCGATCCGCACGGACTCGAGAGCGTGAGCTGGGACACCCTGACCGCGATCTACGACCACGCCTCCTCGACCACCCCCACCCTCATCGCGCCCTCGATCGACGGAGTCAGCACGTCCGCGGCTCCTCTCGACGAGCTCCCTGCGGGGGATCTCGAGTGGGAACAGATCCCGGCCTGCGTGGCGGGTGCGAGCCCGTGCGGAACCGTGGAGGGCTCGAGCCTCCCCGAGGCCCCCGTAGGCGAGCTCGGTCCGGGGACCTCCTGCGAAGGGGACTCCGAGCTGGTCTGCGCGTCGGGCTCGCCGCTGGCCTCCCCGTGCGGCTTCACGATCTGCGCCGGGGGCGCCACCCCCACGGCCCGTATCGTCACGACGGGCATATCGTCCGACGAGGACAGCAACCAAGCCTTCGCAGCGCGCTTGCTCGGGGCCGTCAACGCAACGAGCTTTGCGACGACGACCGCCGGACTGGGGTTCACCGGCTGCGGCGTCTACTTCGAGCTGTCCGAATGCGGCCTCTCCACGAACGTGAGCGTCGATGGCGACGCGGGAGCGGTGAGCGCGGTGTCCGGTTCCACGAACTCCATCGGCTACGCGTCGCTGTATGTCGAGCAGGAGAACAGCACCGAAGTGTCGATCGTTCCGTTCCTGGGGGTGGGGCAGAGCGCCGGCAATTCGTCCGCCGCGTGGAGCAATGGCGGCATCGTGCCGACGCTCGGTACGGACGGGACGATCGCGGCCGGGATCGGTCTGAGCTCTTCGACCGCGCCGCCCTATGTTGGGTGGCTCGAGTACGAGTACGTGACCGCGGCAGCCCCGGCCGGGCTCGAACAGAGCTTCATCACGTTCGTTCTCGACCCCGCCAACAACAACAACCTAGCGGCCGAAGCCGATGACATCTCGTTCTACGCGGTTTGACCCGAAGGCCGGAGCTGCCCGCGGATTCGCGGGAACAGCTCACCCACCCCGTGGTCGGTCACGAGCGGGTGCACGAACTCCCCGTGCGGGATGGAACTCACCAACGCGTCGGCCTCGCCACGTCGGGCGTCGTCCCGATTGAGGAACGCAAATACGACACCCGAATCCGGGAGTACGCTCGATCGGCCGGTCCGTAGACCGAGGCGTCGATCATCCCTCCCCGGCTCGGCCCGCCCGTAGGGACGGCCGCTCCGCAGAGTCCGGGGAGCTTCCGCAGGGCTATCGGTCTCTTCGACGGGGCGCTATCGCGTTCGCTCTCGGACTCTCCCAGGTCGAGCAGCCGGGCTAGGACGGGCTCCTGCGCGGTCCTCTGTCCAAGGCGCACGATCGGCTCTGCCCGGAGAGGGCCGAGGCACGGTTCGTCCTCTTCCGGCTTTTTCGCCGACGTCGCCACGTCGTTTTGCAGAGTGTTCAATAGAATTTGCTTCTCCGCGGCCCCGTTCGGAACCGGGGCCCTCGGCGGGGTTTTTTTAATAGGGGGGCATCCCGCCGCGTGGAAGCGACCCGTCGGCTCGCCGCGGTGATGTTCACCGACATGGTGGGGTTCACGGCGGCCGCGCAAGCGGACGAGGCGGCCGCCCTGAAGCTGCTCCACGAGCAGGAGGCGCTCGTCCGGCCGGTCATCGCGGCGGACCAGGGCCGGGAGGTCAAGTCGACCGGGGACGGCTTTCTCGTCGAGTTCGACAGTGCGCTCCACGCCGTCCAGTGCGCGGTCGACATCCACCGGCGCCTCCACGAGCGCAACGAGGTGTCGACCGGCCCCCCGATCTCGCTCCGGATCGGCGTCCACATCGGCGACGTCGAGGCGCGCGGGGAGGACATCTTCGGCGACACGGTCAATCTCGCGGCGCGCATCGAGACGGCCGCCCGCGCCGGCGGGATCTGCATCTCCGACCAGGTCTACGCCCAGGTCCGCAACAAGATCCCGAACCCGATCGAGAAGCTCGCCCCGAAGAAGCTCAAGAACGTGCGCTTCCCCCTCGACCTCTACCGCGTCACGCTGCCGTGGGACGGCGCGGGAGCGCCGTCCGGCGAGGCGTCCCGCACCCGGATCGCCGTCCTGCCGCTCCGCAACATCAGTCCGGATCCGTCTGACGCCTACCTCGCCGACGGGCTGACGGAGGAGCTCATCACCACCCTATCCAAGATCCGGGACCTCCGGGTCATCGCGCGCAGTTCGGTCAGCGGGCTCAAGCTCGCCGAGAAGTCCGTGACCGAGATCGGCGCGGAGCTCGACGTCGGCTCGGTCCTCGAGGGGAGCGTGCGCAAGGCCGGCGGACGGCTCCGGATCTCGCTCCAGCTGTTCGACTCCTCGAGCCAGGAGCCGATCTGGGCCGACTCCTACGACCGGGACCTCGCCGACATCTTCGCGGTCCAGACCGAGATCGCCGAGCGCACGGCGGTCGCCCTGCGCCTCGAGCTCCTCGACCCCGACCGGGCGACCCTGCGGCGGAACGCCCCCTCGAGCCAGGAGGCGTACGAGCGCTACTTGAAGGGGATCAGCGCGGCCCACCAGGCGACGTACGAGGGGTACCGCGACTCGATCACGTACTTCGAGGAGGCGATCCGGCTCGACCCCGGGTACCCGCCGCCGTACTCCGCGCTCGCGAACATCTGCGTCCTCCTCGCGGGCGAGACGATCGCGCCGTCGGACGCGTTCCCCCGCGCGCGGGAACTCGTCGCGAAGGCGCTCGAGCTCGACCCCAACTCCTCGGAGGCGCACACGGCGAAGGGGAACCTCGCGCTGCAGCAGTCGCAGGACTGGACGACGTCCGAGCGCGAGTTCAAGTGGGCGATCTCGATCAACCCGAGCAACGCGAGCGCCCACTTCTGGTACGCGACCCTGCTCGCGAGCCTGCAGCGGTTCGACGAGGCGGCCGATCAGCTCCGCCGAACGATCGAGCTCGACCCCCTGTGGTCGCTCCCCAAGGTGCGGCTCATGGACGCCCACTTCGCGGCCGGCGAGCTCGAGGCCGCGCTCTCGGCCGCCGAGGAGGAGCGGGACCGGAACCCGCGGGATCCCGGGCCGCACATCGATCTCGGCACCATCTACGCCCGCGCCGGACGCTGGGTCGACGCCCGCCGGGAGGCGGAGCTCTCCGCCGGGGACGTGAGCGACTACGACCGGATGAACCGGGCTGTCCTCTGGGCCCGGCTCGGCGAGCCGGCGGAGGCCCAGCGGCTCATCGCGGAGACGCTCGCGCCCTCCCACGGGACGTACGTGAACGCCTCGCGCATCGCCGCGCTCTACGCGGCGATCGGCGACCGGGACCACGCGTTCGTCTGGCTCGACCGGGACTACCGCGACGGCATGCGGGCGCTCTGGTTCGACTACCAGCTCATGGCCTTCGACCCGATTCGCGCGGACCCCGAGTTCCACTCGATGCTCGAGCGGCTCCACCTTCCGGACTCGATGGGACCGTCACCGGTCGGTTCGGTCGGCCCCAGCCCGATGGGGCCGGGAACTTCGGGATAGAACGGAGGCGATGCCGGTGACCGACGCACCATGACGTCTCCGGGAGATGTTTCCCGCCGGGTGGCGATGCTCGGAAAGGTGCCGCTGTTCGCGACCCTGGACCGTTCCCATCTCGAACAGCTCGCGGCGCGGGCGGCCGAGCGAACCTACTCCCGGGGCGTGGCGATCGTCCGAGAGGGAGAGCAGGGACTGGGATTCTACCTGATCCTGGGCGGTGCCGCGGACGTCCTGCGATCGGGGCAGGCCGTGGCCACCCTCCTGCCGGGCCAGTTCTTCGGGGAATCCGCGCTGCTCGAGGCCCAGCCGCGGACGGCCGACGTCCGCGCCACGACCGAGGTGGATTGCCTGATCCTCGACCGGCCCTCGTTCTGGGAGGTGCTCGGGATCGATCCGAGCTCGGATCCGAAGAACTTCGAGGCGGTCGTGGAGCGATTGCGGCCGGCCCGCTCGACGCTGACCGAGTGACGGCCTCCGGACCCCTTAGTCCCGGGTCGGATCTCGGAACTCGCTACCGGGGGTCGGCGAACGCGTGCGTCCCGTGGGTGACGGCCGCACCGGCCCGCAGAGCGGCCGCGACGGCCACGACCTCGGCCATCTCCGGGTCCGACGCTCCGGCCTCGCGCGCTCGCTTCGAGTGCACCTCGATGCAGTACGGGCATTGCGTCGTGAAGGCCACGGCGCACGCCATGAGCTCCTTGTACTTCACCGGAATGGCGCCGTCCGCGAGGGCGGCCTTGTCGAACGCCCAGAACGCCTTCATCGCTTCCGGCGCGCTCGCCTCGATCGTCTTCAGCCGTCGGAGATTGTGCATGTCGTACATCGGTCGGGTCTCCCCGTACCCCGGCACCCAGGAACCTGAGCTTAGCGCTTTGGCTCCCGCGCGTGCGAGGGACCGCTTGGCGAGTCACGGAGGATCTCGATCCACGCGAACGTGTCAGCGGTGAGAATCGAATCGATCGGCCTGCGAGGAGAGACGCAGATGGCCCTTTCCGCGCCCGACCCTGCTCGCGATGGCCGCCGATCCGCGCTCCCGGATCCGCTTTCGAATGGTCGCCTCCGCCGTCTCCGTCCGGAACTCCCGGCGAAATCGCTCGAGACGCCGAAGCGTCTCTTGCGAGACTCGAATCGACGGGTCGGCGCGGCTCACAAAGCTCGGCACGCGTGCGTGCGAGATAGCTCTGCGTCGCTCCTCGAACAATGAACGACGCCATCGACCACTCGGATCCCTCCGACGCGGGTGCGGGGCGGCGTGGAAGTCGTCGTGCGCCTTCGTCGCACTAGACGCGGCGGTCCCGAGCTCGGCTCAGGTCTCGACGCCTTCCGCCTTGCGTTGCCGCGCGAGCTCCTGCTGGCAGACCGCGTGATTGAGGCGGGAGGCGACCCAGATCACCGCGACGAGCGCGAACCCCGTGCCGCACAGATAGGCGAGGGCGTAGCCGGCCGACAGCGATCCCGTCCGGACCGTCCAGGCCGCCGCGACCGTGGCGAGCACGGCGAGCCCCACGGCGGCGCCCATCTGCTGTCCGGTGTTGAGGAGGCCGCTCGCGAGACCCTGCTCCGACCCGGGGACCCCGCTCGTCGCCCCGATCGCGGCGGCCGGGAGCGAGAGCGCGATGCCGCCGGCCGTCAGGACCTGTCCGGGCAACACGTTGACGAGGTAACTCCCGCTCACGGAGATCTGCGCGAACCACAGCTGGCCGGCCGCGATCAGTCCCAGTCCCAGCAAGAGGGTCCACTTCACGCCGAGCCGACCGATCGCGCGCCGGGTGGCGAGCGTCGAGACGACCACGACGGTCGCGGTCGATGGGATCACCGCGAGGCCGGTGAAGAGCGGGGAGAATCCCAGGACCTTCTGAAGGTACAGAGAGACGAAGTACACGTACGACACGATGACGGCCCCGACCAGGGCCGTCGCGCCGATCGAGGCCCGGTGCGTGGGCGGTCGGAAGTACGAGAACGGCAGCATCGGCGAGCTCGCCCTCCGCTCGACCATCACGAAGAGCCCCGCGAAGATCCCGGCGCCCACGAGCGCGAGGAGCGTGGCGAACGAGGCGAACCCGCTCTCCTCCCCGCTGCTCAGCCCGTAGATGAGGGCGGCGCCACTGGCGGTCACCAGCGCCGCGCCGACCAGGTCCAGTTTCGGATGACCGAAGGTCGTGTCGGAGGGGATCACCCCCCGGATCAACAGCACCAGGACCACGACGATCGGCACGTTGACCAGGAAGATCGACCGCCAGCCCACGAACTCGACGAGGATGCCTCCGGCGACGACCCCGGCGGAGGCGCCCGCGGCGGTCGCCGCCTGAAAGAGGCTCACGGCCCGGTTCCGGGCCGGCCCTTCGGCGTTCGTGGCCGCGAGCAACGCCAGCGCCGACGGGGAGACGAGCGCCGCCGCGGCACCCTGCACGAGCCGGGCGCCGATGAGCATCGCGGGCGAAACCGAGAGACCACAGACGAGCGATGCGACCCCGAACCCCCCGAGCCCGATCTCGAGCAACCGTCGGCGGCCGAGCAGGTCGCCGATCCGCCCTCCCAGGAGCAGCAACGACCCGAACGTGAGCGCGTAGCCCGTGACGATCCACTG
>JASHYU010000096.1 GCA_030042855.1 Thermoplasmata archaeon | reverse complement strand
CCAGACGAGCACGAGGCCGCCCACGAGGAGCGGGAGGACCGAGAGCGAGATCGGCACGCCGAACCCCTCGACGGCGACGGCGAGCGTGACGAGCGCCGACGCGAGGCTGTACGGCAGCATCGCGAGCGCGTTCGAGAAGACGTAGACGACCGGGCTGACGGGCAGGGAGACCCAGAGGTCGAAGAACCGCGACTCCTTGTCGTTCCCCATCGTCTGCGCGATGACGTTGATGTTGAGCAGCGCCATCTCCATCATGATCGTCCCGACGAGGACCTGGACCCGCTCTGCCGGTGGCACGAGCACGTTCAGGAAGAACAGGATCCCGACCGGGAAGACGATCGTGAAGCCGAGCACCAGCCCCGCCGCGCGGGTCGACTCCACGATCTGCATCCGGGTCGCGGTGCCGAGCTGGCGGAGCGTCGCGAGCGCGCTCACGCGATCTCGCCCTCGCGGGCGCCCACGAGCGCGAGGTACGCGTCCTCCAACGAGACCGGCGCGAGCATCGCGGGCACGTGGCAGGAGGTCAGATGCGCGAGATCGGCGACGACCTCGGGATGGAACGGGTCCGGGATCTCGAGGCGCTCCGCGTTGCCGACGCGGAGGCCGACGCGGTAGCGGCGCTCCAGGTCCGCGACGAGGGCGACCGCCTCCGGGCCCAGGTGGTCGAGGCCGCGGATCTCGAGCCGGCCGCGGTAGGGTAGGCGGCCCCGGATCTCCTCGACCGTCCCCTCGGCGATCGCACGGCCCTCGTGGACGATCACCACCCGGTCCGCGAGGTACTCGGCCTCCTCGATGTAGTGGGTCGTGAGGAGGATGCCGATCCGGCGGGTCCGCAGCGCGTCGATCAGGCGCCAGACGGACCGACGGCCTTCCGGATCGACGCCCGTGGTCGGCTCGTCCAGGAGGAGGAGCCGCGTGGAAGCCCCGGCGAGCGCCATGGCGATGAGCACCCGGCGCCGGAGACCTCCCGAGAGCTCCCGGACCAGCTTCGCGCGGTGGTCGGCGAGGCCGGTCTCCCGGAGGATCCGGTCCACTTCCCCCGCGACGTTGGTGCGGTCCCCTTTGAGGAGGGCGAAGTACCGGACGTGTTCCTCGGGCGTCAGGTCCCGGCGCGGCTCGCACTCCTGCGGGATCACGGAGAGCCGGCGTTTCGCCGCGCGGGGCGCCCGGACCATGTCGACCCCGGCGACCTCGATGCGGCCCGCGGTCGGGATCAGCTGCCCGGCGACCTGGCGCAACAGCGTCGTCTTTCCCGCCCCGTTCGGGCCGAGGAGCGCGACGATCTCGCCGGCGCGGACCGTGAGATCGATGTGATCGTTGGCGAGCTTGCGACCGGTCCGGCCCTCGAACGCCCGGGTCAGACCCTCGACCCGGAGGACGGTCGCGCTCGCGTCCGAACGTTCCGGGGGTGCGTCCCGTCGCGGCATGGCCCGTGGTCGAATCGCGTCACGGTGGGCGGGTCCATGGGTCGAGCGCACTCCGGGCGCTCACCACCGGTGAGTCCGGACCGGGCGGACTACGAGTAGCGGGGGACGTCGGGATCGACCTTGACCGACCACGCGTCGATCCCGCCGGCGAGGTTCGCGACGGACGTCCATCCGTGCTGGGCCAGGTAGCCGGCGACCATCATCGAGCGGGACCCGCCGTGACAGTAGACCACCACGTCCCGGTCCTTGGGGATCTCGTCGAGGCGCGCCGCGATCTCTCCCATCGGGATGTGGAGGGACGGCTCGATCAGGGCGAGCTCGCGCTCGAACGGTTCCCGGACATCGAGCAGGAGCACCTTCTGGGGCTCGGCCTTCAGCTTCGCCGCGACATCGAGCGGGTCGAGTTGCGCGACCACAGCCGTCCCACGGGGCGGGTCCAGATAGGGATTATGGTCCGAGGGGGTCAATCTGGGAAGCTTTCCGGAACGGGCAGCAAGGGATTTGTAGGACCGGCGCCCGGAAATCTCGGATACCATGGGACCTAGGGCCGTGGCGGCGAGGAGACCGCTCAGGGATCACCGGCGAGCGAAGGAGCCGTCCTGGTTCGGAGGCCGAGCGTGACCTCCCCCTCGATCGAGACCCGAGGTCTCACCAAGGTCTACGGACGGTTCACCGCGCTCAACTCGCTCGATCTCAAGATCGAGGGGACCAAGTGCGTGGGGTTCCTGGGTCCCAACGGAGCGGGCAAGACGACCACGCTCAAGCTCCTGACCGACATGATCTTCCCGACGCAGGGCGCCTGCTGGCTGAACGGCGTCTCCGTCCAGGAGAACCGGAAGGGGGCGCTCGCGGACGCGGGCGTGCTCATCGAAAGCCCGGAGATCTACCCTTCGCTCACCCCGAACGAAGCGCTGGGGATGGTCGCCGACCTCCGGGGAGTCCCCCCGGCCGAGCGCCGAGAGCGGATCCGGACCGTGCTCGAAGAGGTGAAGATGTCCGAGTGGGGGGACCAGAAGTTCGGGAAGATGTCGAAGGGGATGAAGCAGCGGATCAACATCGCCGCGACGTTGATCCACAACCCGGCCGTCCTCCTCCTGGATGAGCCGTCGACCGGCCTCGATCCCCGCGGCATGGCCGAGGTCCGGTCGATCGTGCGCGATCTGAAGAAGAGCCGACGTCTGATCTTCATGAGCAGTCACATCCTCAGCGAGGTGGTCGACGTCTGCGACGAGGTCGCGCTCATCGACAAGGGGAAGCTGCTGTTCTACGACACGTTGGAGAACGTGACGGCGCGCTTCGGGGACGGGAACGCCTCCGTCGACGTGGTGTTCGCTCGCCCGATCGATCCCCAGACGGTCTCGACCGACCTCGCGAGCCTGCCGGGGGTTTCGAAGACCCAGCTCCTCGATCCGAAGAGGGTCCGCATCGGGTTCTCCGGCGGGGCCGGGGGCCAGGAGCGGCTCGTCGAGGCCCTCGTCGCGCGGCACCTCGGGGTTCTGAGCGTCAGCGAGTCCGAGAGCGTGCTCGAAGAGGTCTACCTGAGCCAGATCTCGCGGGGGGACTGATCGATGGCGACGGCGACCGCGAGCGCGCCGAGGGCGGGACCCCACGTG
>JASHYU010000095.1 GCA_030042855.1 Thermoplasmata archaeon | reverse complement strand
GCGACCGTGCCCGGGTCGGTGCCGAGCTCCCGCGCGATATCCTGGTTGCGACCCTCGTCCGCCGCACGGAGCACGATCTCGATTCTCCGCCGGAGACGCGCCGGAGTTCCGGGGTCCACGGCGATCCCGAGCAACCGCCGCCGCTCGCGCGCCGGAAGGTGCACCGAAGGGGCGCGACGCACGAGACACGGGAGCGCGGTAGTTTCAGATAAACTATCGGACTAACGGGTCAACTACCGGTCTTATATTCGACTACGAAGCACTCCTCTTTCATGGCCGACCGATCTCCGCGAGGCGCAGGTCCGGGTGCCCGCCTCGCCGCTCGCCCTCCCGCAGGGAGCCGAGGGACCGCCCTCGCGCCGAAGGACCGAACCGTCGAAGGTGCGCCGATGAAGGAGGCCCTGTGAGCGGCGCACCCGCCGCCGCTCCCGGATCGCCCCCGGGCTCGCCCGAGCCGGCGCCGGCCCCGGAGACCCCGGCCCCGAAGCCGGTCGTTCGTCGGAGCACCAGCCGGCGCAATCTCGCGATCGTTGCGGTGGTCGTGATCGTGATCATCGTGGCCGCCACGCTCGCGGTCGGGGTCCAGCAGAAGTGGTTCAGCTCGGGCACGACGACGAGCACGTCCTGCGCCAAAGGCGTCACGCTCCAGGGCGACGGCGCGCAGTTCGTGGCGCCGCTCATGGACGCTTGGGTCTACGACTTCGCCGGAGAGACCGGGGCGCAGGTCAACTTCCCCGCCTCGGGATCGGGCACGGCGATCACCCACTTCTCCGAGAACCCGCCCTTGATCGACTTCGCGGTCGCGGACGAGCCGCTCAACGCCTCCGAGCGGGCCTCGATGCCGTCGCAGCCCCTGACGCTCCCCGTCGTCGGCGGAGCGCTGACGATCATCTACAACATCGGGAACGTGCCCGGGCACCTCAACCTCACCGGCGCGATCCTCACGGACATCTACGACGGCACCATCACGTCCTGGAACAGCTCTGCGATCGCGGCGATCAACCCCGGCGTCGCCCTGCCGAACCTCGGGATCACCACGGTCTGGCGGGACGATCCCGCGGGAACGACGTACGTGCTCACGGACTTCCTGTCCGCGAGCTCGGGGTACTGGAACGACAACGTGGGCAAGGGCCTGACGATCAACTACGCCCAGTTCCACCACAACACCACGCAGATCGCGGAGAAGGGCAACTCGCTCATGCTGAGCACGGTCGCGACGGTTTCGGGGGCGATCGGCTACACGGACCTCACGGACACCATCACGTACAAGACCCCGCTCTCGTACGCCGCGATCGAGAACCCGTCGCACAACTACATCGTGCCGACGGTCGCGAACACGCTCTCCGCGATCGACAACACCGTGGCGGCGAACCCGTCCGCCTACCCGGCGTCGACCGGAAACTGGTACAACGTCACCATGATCAACGCCCCCGGCGCCTCGGACTATCCGCTCGCCACCCTGGTGTACACCTACGTCTACCAGTCGGCCAACGAGCTCACGCCCGCGGCCGGAGCCACCGCGCCCACGGTGCAGAAGGCGGAGCTCCTGGTCGATTGGCTCAACTGGATCCTCACCGACGGGCAAAAGCTGACGAACGAGACGAGCCCGACGCCGCTGTACTATGCGGCGTTGCCGGCGTCGCTCATCGCGATCGATGAGGCCGGGATCAAGACGATGACCTTCAATGGAGCCGCCATCCCCAGCTGCACGTAGCGGGCCGGGGAGTCCGTCGCCGAGCGGTCGGGAGGCGCCCGCCTCGTCGGGCCGCCGGGCGCGCTGGAGCCACCTGCGGTGGCTGGGGCGCGCCTTCCACGGCCTGACGCTCGCGGTCACGATCGCCGTCGTCCTCCTGATCGCGGCGCTCGTCTACTTCCTCCTGCAGGGTTCGTGGCAGTCGATCCTCTACTTTGGCCCCGGTTTCCTCACGAGCTCGACCTGGGACGGGGTCCACAACATCTACGGGGCCGGTCCGGCGATCGCGGGGACGCTGATCACGAGCGCCCTCGCCCTCGTGATCGCCGTGCCCGTGGCGCTCGGAAGCGCGATCTTCCTGTCGGAGATCGCCCCGCCGTTCCTGCGGCGCCCGCTCACCTACGCCCTCGATCTCAGCGCCGCGGTCCCCTCGGTCGTCTACGGATTCTGGGCGTTCATCGTCCTTGTGCCCCTCATGCGCTCGAGCATCGAACCCGGGTTGAGCTCGCTCACCGGGGGCGCCTATCCGTTCGCTTCCCGCTACACCGGCTTCGACCTCCTGACCGCGACGATAGTCCTCGCGATCATGATCATCCCGACGATCGCCGCGATCTCGCGAGAGGCGCTCCGGGCCGTTCCCCGGATCCACCGCGAGTCGGCCCTGAGCCTAGGCGCGACCCGCTGGGAATCGACCCGCCTGGGCGTGTTCCGCCCCGCCCGGGAGGGCATCGTGGCGGGCATCATCCTCGGGCTCGGCCGGGCGCTGGGGGAGACGATCGCCGTCGCGATGGTCATCGGGAACATCTTCATCCTGCCGGGGACGCTGTTCTCGCCCGGCTCGACGCTCGCGAGCTGGATCGTGGACAACTTCACGGAAGCGCCGCCGGGCATCCAGCGGAGCGCGGTCGTCGAACTGGCGGTGATCCTCCTCGGGATCACGCTCCTGGTCAACGTCGTCGCGCGTCTCCTCCTCCGCCGGTCCGGTGCCCGCGAAGCGGACGGGGAGGGAGCTCGACGCCGGTGGTTCGCCCGGCCGCGTCGAGCGGTCGTCGCGCGCCCCACGACGCTTCCCCTCCCGACGCAAGCCCTGAGTCCGCCCTCCGAAGCGACCGGCGAGGCGTCCGACGGCCGTCGCGTCGCCGACGAGGGCTTCCGGACCTCGAGGGACCGCCACCTGGGCCGACGCCGGCTCGTGCAGTGGGCGTTCGTGGCCCTCGCGGCCGCGTGCCTCGTGGGCGCCCTGGCGCCGTTCGCGAGCGTCCTCTACACGGCGATCCAGTACGGCGGCGCGGAGGTCATCCGCCCGGCCTTCTACACGTCCCTCCCGCCGCTCGGGTGCAACCCCAAGCCCGGGATCACCTGCTCGGCCGGCGGGATCGGCCCCGAGATCCAAGGGACCCTCATCATGCTCGGGATCGGCTCGCTGATCGCCGTTCCGGGGGGCGTGCTCGCGGGCGTCTACCTTTCCGAGTACGGTCGAGGTCGGTTCGCGCGGGCCGTGAGCTTCCTGTCCGACGTGATGACCGGAGTCCCGACCATCATCATCGGGGTCTTCGTCTTCTCGCTGTTCCTCTACTTCGACCATTACGCCGCCCTCAGCGCGCTCTCGGGTGGCGTCGCGCTCGGCGTCCTCATGCTCCCGATCGCGATCCGGTCGACCGAGGAGGCCCTTCGGACGGTGCCCGCGTCGCTCCGGGAGTCGGCGCTGGCCCTCGGCTTTCCTCGCCACCGGGTCGCCCTGCGGATCGCGCTCGGGAGCTCGCGCGGGGCGCTGGTCACCGGCATGCTGCTCGCGGCGTCGCGCGCCGCGGGGGACACCGCGACCCTCCTCCTGACCGCCGGCGGGAGCGCCTACTGGTTCACCAACCTGAGCGCGCAGACGGCCGCCATCACGCCGTTCATCTTCAACAACTTCGGATCGAACTTCGAGAACCTCCAGGCGGCGGCCTGGGGCGCGGCCCTCGTCCTGCTCGCCATCATGCTCATAATCGGGGTGGGCGCTCGCTTAGTCGTACGCTCCCGGGCGGACGGCGGCGAGGTGGCATAATCGGTGGCCCCGGTCAAGATGGAAACCGAGGGCCTCAACGCGTGGTACGGGCGCCGGCAGGCGCTGTACGACATCTCGCTCGGGGTCGAGGACGCGCGCGTCACCGCGATCATCGGCCCGAGCGGATGCGGCAAGACCACGTTCCTACGGTGCCTGAACCGGCTCCACGAGGAGGCCCCGGGCGCCAGGTCGGAGGGCACGATCCGGCTGGATGGGGAGGACCTCGGCCGGCAGGACGTGGTCCAGGTCCGCTGCCGCGTCGGGATGGTGTTCCAGAAACCGACCCCCTTCCCGCACCTGTCGATCTACGACAACGTCGCGGCCGGGCCGCGGCTCCTCGGCCTCC
The DNA here is from genome assembly GCA_030042855.1 of Thermoplasmata archaeon. The sequence continues at coordinate 6,481 of JASHYU010000095.1, read as the reverse complement.
GCCGGCGGGCGGACCTCGACGAGGCCGTGGTCGACGCGCTCCAGCTCGCCGGCCTCTGGGAGGAGGTGGAGGACAACGTCGACGCGCTCGGCACGAGCCTCTCGGGCGGGCAGCAGCAGCGCCTGTGCATCGCGCGGGCGCTCGCGGTGCACCCCGAGGTCCTGCTCATGGACGAGCCGTGCTCTGCGCTCGACCCGATCGCCACGGAGAAGATCGAGACGCTGATCCACGCGCTGAAGCGCCGCGTGACGATCGTGATCGTCACCCACAACCTCTCCCAGGCGACGCGCGTCGCCGACCGTACGGCGTTCTTCTACCTCGGGAAGCTCGTGGAGATCGGGTCGACCGAGCAGGTGTTCGGGCACCCCAACGAGAAGCTGACCCAGAACTACGTCACGGGCCGGTTCGGCTGAGGCCCGGGCGCCGCGGGGCTAGGTGGCCGGCAGCGCCGGGGCGAGGCGCTGCGCCGCCAGGTACTGGACGATCCGGTCGGTGGACTGGGCGACGGAGAGGCGGTTCGTGTCGACGATCAGCTCGGGACGCAGCGGCTCCTCGAACGGATCGTTGACGCCCGTGACCCGGGCGATCCCGCCCTGGGCGGCGCGCGCGTAGAGGCCCTTCACGTCGCGCTCCCGGCAAACCTCGATCGGGCAGCGCAGCCACACCTCGACGAACCGCCCGCCGACCTCGGCGCGGGCCGCCTGACGCGACGTCTCGTAGGGGGTGATCATCGCGACGATCGTGACGATCCCGTGGCTCGCGAGCATCCGGGCGACGTAGCTCACCCGGCGGGCGTGGAACTCCCGGTCCTTCCGGGAGAAGCCGAGCTCCGGCGAGAACATCCGCCGCATCTCGTCCCCGTCGAGGATCTGGACCTTCGCACCGGTGGCGCGCAGCCGCTCCGCGACCCCGTGGGCGAGCGTGGTCTTGCCGGCACAGGGGAGGCCCTCGATCCAGAGCACGAACGGCGGGCTCTCGGCGGCCGGGGTCTCGGTCATCGGAGCGGAAGACCCCCCGAGGTAGATAGGCGTAGCCGCCCGTCGGCCGCGACTTGGCTCGACGGCGGTTGCGGTCCGTCCCCCGCGCGGGATCGCCGCGGACATACGCGAGCCCGCAGATGACCGTCGTCGCCGCGGGGTCGATCCCCAGGATCCGAGGCCCGGACGCACCCGGGCGAACTCGCCTACTCGTCCGTGATCGCGCCCGGGACCTCGGACTCGGCGTACTTGTGCACGACGTCGACGAACGTCGAATGCGACCAGGTGAGGGGGGTCGCGCTCTTGGGCTCGCCCGTCGCTCGATCGATCTGCTCGGGCAGGAGCCGCGTCGGGGTCGCGTGCGCGGCGGCCCACTCGATGAGCTCGCGACAGCGGTGCCGGTCGCCGAGCCGAAGCCGGGCCTCGGCGAGCCAGAGCGTGCAGACGATCCACGGGTTCTCCTTCCCGTAGTACTGGTCGCCCTCGTAGCGCGCGAGGCCGCCCTGCTCCGCGCACCAGAGCCGCTTCTCGATCGCGTCGACGGCCGCCCGGCTCCGCGGATCGTCCCACGGGAGGAGGCCGAGCTTGAGGGCGAGCAGGATCGACGCGTCGAGCCGGTCGTCCTTCGGCGCCAGGGATCGGACGAACCGCTGGCGTTCGGGGTCCCAGAACGCCGCGACCGCCCGCGCGGCGATGTCCCCCGCCGCGGTCCGCCACTCCGTCGGGTCCTTGCCGATCTCGGCGGCGATCCGGGCCGCCCGCTCCAACGCGTGGGTCACGGCAGCGGTCGAGTAGGCGTGGATCCCCATCCGCTCCTCCCACAGATCGAAGCTCGGGGCGGGGAGGCCGGTGGCCGGGTCGCGGAACTGGGCCAAGAACGACGCGGCGCTCTTCACCATCGGCCAGAGGTCGAGGAGGATGTCGGGGTCGCCGCCCCGCTTGAAGTGATGCCACACCGCCGCGACGACCGTCGCCGTCTGGTCGATCTGGAGGAACGGCGGGGGGTGCCAGGTGCTCCCGAGGGCCCCGTCGGGGAAATGCCGGTGGAAGTACGATCCGTCCGGGTTCTGGCATTGCCGGGCGAATTCGAGGAACCTCCCGGAGTTCTCGTAGAGCCCCGCCTCGTCCATCGCCTTCGCGACGTAGCCGCCGTCGCGCCACCAGCAGTAGTTGTACGTGTCGCCGGCGGCGACGAGCGATCGGGTGTCGGGCGACGCGATGATCGCGCCGTTCGACCCGGTGCAGTGGCGGAGCTGGAGGACGCTCGAACGGTACACCGCGCTGCCGAGCTCGCTCAGTCCGGACGGGGGATTCGGCAGGCGCCGCTGGACCCACGTCTCCCAGAACGCCTCGGACTCCCGCACGAACCGCTCGGCACCGCCGGCCCGAACGTACTGCCGGACCTCGTGGACGCCCGGCAGGGTCCGGCCGGCGGCCAGGAAGAGCCGGATTTCGGTGTCCCGATCGGGGGCGACCTCGAGGTCCCACTCCATGACGCTGTCGGCGGCGCCGTGGGCGACCGGTCGACCCTCGAGCCGGCCGTCCTCCGCGTCCACGTACGTCCCGCGCAGGCCCTTCAGGGTGTGCTCGCCGCACACCGCCCGGGTGAACGACGGCTCGGCGAAGAACTCGAAGAAGAAGCCCCGCTTGTAATGGATCAGCGAGGAGGTCGCGGGGTCGACGTACGCCGTGTCCTGATACATCGACTCCGCGATCTGAAAGGCGTGGTAGGCGAAGAGGCGGAGCGTGCGCGCCGGATCGGCGCGGAGCCGGAAGACGCGGGCGACAAGATCGTGATTCGGATGCACGTGGTCCCGGACCGACATGCTCACCCCGTGGTCGGTCCAGATCGACTCCGGCAAGTGCCCGGGCCCGAACGGCTCCTGGCGGACGGCGTAGCCGTTTCCCCGGCGGAGCCAGGCGAACTTCGAGCTCGAGACGTCGAACAGACCGACCCGCGCTTCCCGCAGCTGTTGGAACTGCCCCGGGAACGGGTAGAACAACTCGTTCCAGTCCCCGTTCTCGTTGACCGTGAGGAGCACGCGGCCGTTCCCCGCGACCTCGGTGATCACCGGCCGGTACGGCCGGTCCATCGCGAGGTCCCGAACCCGTCCCCCATCCGAGGGATTTCACGTACTGGGAGCAAGTATAACCCTTCGGTTCGAGTCGCCCGAACCACGGGGCGCACGGGGCCGTCCCGGAGCGCGGAGACGCGCCGCCCCGGCTCCCTCCAGGCACCGAAACCTTGACGTTCCGAAGAGGCTCGCCCCGACATGGCGTCCGTTCGCGACCTTGACCGACTCGTCCAGCGCCGGCATCTCCTGCACCACCCGTTCTACACGGCCTGGTCTCGGGGCACCCTGCCGATCGAGACGCTCCGGGACTATGCGAGCCAGTACTATCACTTCGAGGTCAACTTCCCCCGATATGTCGCGGGGGCCTACGCCCGCATCGAACGACCGGAGGACCGGCGGGTCTTGCTCGAGAACCTGGTCGACGAGGAGGGCCGGTCTCCGACCCACCCCGAGCTCTGGGTCGACTTCGCCCGCTCGATCGGATCCTCGGTCTTCGACCGCCGACCGACCCTCGCCACCCGCGAACTGTTGCGCGTCTACGAAGAGAACGCGCTGAACGGCTCGGCGCCGTCGGCGCTGGGGGCCCTCTACGCCTACGAGTCCCAGTTCCCGAAGGTCGCCGCGGAGAAGTCGCGGGGCCTGCGCGCGAACTACGGGATCCGTTCGAAGTCGGCCCACGAGTTCTTCCGGGTCCACTCGTTCGCGGATGTGGAGCACGCGGCCGCCGAGCGACGCGTGCTCGCGCATTATCTGCGCGGCGATCCGGCCGCCGGGGTCGCGGCCGCGCGGTCGGTCCGCCAGTCGCTCGCGGCCTGGTGGTCGTTCCTCGACTCGTTCGCGGTCCCCACCTAGCCGCCTGCGGGCTCCCGCGCGGGAACGAACACGGTGCCGGTCACTTGAGGATCGGCACGCCGAGGCGTTCGAGCGCGCGCCGCCGTAGGTCGGTCAGCGCGTTCATGTAGTTCGCGTAGGCGTCGTAGGGACTCTCGTAGCTCGAGAAGTACTGGTGGACGCCCTGGTCCGCCCCGTGCCCGCTGACGTACATGTAGTAGAAGTGGTCGGAAGTGAGGAGCTTCCGCCAGTCGGCGACGATCGCCGGATCGCCGGTTTGCCGCGCCACCAGCCCGACCTTCTTCGCGGCTTCGAAGGCGGAGCGCTGTAGATCGTTCCCCAGCCACGCGCCCAGGTCGCGGTTCTGGTCCGCCCAGCTCATCGTGTACGGCACGCTCAAAGGAGCGCGCGGCGGGATCTCGGCGGCCTCCTCGACCGTCGCCCAGTCGAGCCCCGGATGCCGCGCGACTTCGCCCGGGAGGGCGGAGAGGAAGTCGAGGATGCCCGAGCGGGCCGGATGGTGCTCCCCGAACGTCTCGAAGTCCATGAAGAGGCCGACGATCTCGCCGGGCGTTGCGGCGAGCCAGCGGGCGTACTTGTCGGCCGTCAGCGGGTACTCGTTCCAGCTCGTCGAAGAGAAGCGGAAGCCGACGTCGTCGCTGAGGGGGTAGTGGCGGAGGAGTAGAGCGACGGTCGGGGCGACGGCGGCGCAGTACGGGTAGGTCGCGGGCTCTCCGCGAAGGACACCCTCCCAACCCTCGCCGAGCATCCCGCGGAAGCGCTCGGATTCGGCGAATCGAGCGAGGTCGTCCGAGTACGCGAGCTCGGTCATCCGGAGGATCGTGGGCGACGCGCCGAACTCGCTCTCGAGGAGCTCGCGATGCATCGCGACCTCCTCGCTGAGCTCGGGCGGAGGGACCAGGAACGCGAGCGAGTGGTAGTAGGTCTCCGCGAGGAACGCGACGTGGCCGCTCCGTCGGAGGACGCGCAGCCGGTCGAGCACGTCGGGCGCGGCGAGACGCGCCTGCTCGACGAACGTCCCGGTCACGGAGAGGCTCACCCGGAACTCCGGGTGCGTTTCGGTCAATCGGATCAGCCGGTCCAGCGTGGGCCGGTAACACCGCTCGGCGATGCCCCGAAAGATCGCGAGGTTGCGATCGACGTCGAAGTACGACCGGCCGGAACCGAGGTCGAGGTAGCGGAACCGTGCGAGCCGCCAAGGCTGGTGCAGATGGAGATAGAAGACCACCTTCATTCGACTACCCGGGACCGAGCGTTGCTGGAGGGCACTGCTGCACCGGAAAGTCGAACCTTGATTAACTCAACCTCACTGAGCAGGATCCGGGACGCTCCGCCAGATTTCCGCAAGTTCGGGTCGAGAGGTAAGGCGTGCCCTCGGGAGAAGTTGCCGCACCGTCCAGATGCATGGACCTGACGTCGTACCGGCCGGCGGATCGAAAGTGGAAGGTTGCCGCCCGCTACTTCCTGATCGCGTTCGCGATCGGCCTCGGGGCGGAACTTCTCTACGTTTCCGTCGCGTACGCGCACGCACTCTGGTCCAGTGGTCTGTCGACCCAGAAGGGGGAGCTCTTCCTCTTTTCGATCGGAGTTGGACTAGTGATGATCGGGGTTTGGGTTGACGTAATGCCAAAGCTCCTCGCCGGGGCGATCGAAATCACCGTCGACGACTCCGGAGTCTATCTGAGATACCCTCGAGGAAACACCGAGAGTTACCGGTGGAAGGGTACGAAGTCGAAGTTTCTCCTAATGGACTACAGCAAGTACCCCAAGACAATCGGATTTGGGGACGGCTATGTCCTGAACGGTGGTTCGCGATGGAGTCGACGGTCACTGCTCTCGAAGGAGGCCTTTGAGGTCACCCTTGTGAAGGCCAAAGAGGCGGGAGCACTCATCCGAAAATATCAGGGGTCCGAGATACTCTACGGGGTAAGTCCCACCATCTACCGGATCCAGAGTCGGAGGCGCTCGTAGCTCCCAGTTGTGCGTCGACGCCACGGCGGCGCGCAAAGCTTGCGGCGAACGGAGTCGAGGCGGCGAATTGGCGGGCTCACTCGGGACGCGGTTCCTTCTCCTCCGGGAAATCGGCCCGTCGAAGCTCTTGTACGACCGTTGGCAGATCGTCCCGGATGCACTTCCAAAGGTCTTCGGGGTCCGCCTGATCGTACGTGTCCAGGACGAGCGTCCGGGACCCCCGGACCAATTCCCCCATGGATCGATTCCGATTCTTGAATCCGGTGCTCAGATGGTCGGCCGACTCGCGAAGAAGATCGCCCGAAGATGGATGCGCTCGACGGCGATCGGGTCGGCCCGGAATCCGCCGCGATTGGCGAGCCTTCGCAGTTCGCCGGCGGTCCCGAGCATCCGCTCGGCGTGCTCCCGATCGCGGTTCTTCAGAGCAACACCGCCTCGTAAAGAATCTCGGGCTCGGCCGACCACCAAAGGCGATCCGGTGTTGTGACGTCGACCGGTCGACCCACCACTCGGCCGACATCGTTGCCGAAGTGAAGCGCATTCGATCCATGGATCCAGTCGACCAACAGATCCACATCGCTCGTGCCGGTGGCTTCACGGCGCCGG
>JASHYU010000094.1 GCA_030042855.1 Thermoplasmata archaeon | reverse complement strand
GATCATCGACTCCTCGAGCACGAGGCCGCACTCGTCGCAGACGAGCTCGCCGCGCTCGTAGTCGCGGGTGAGGTGCGTCGATCCGCAGCTCGTGCAGCGCGTCGGGACCGCGAGGTCCTCGGCCCGTCCGGGCCCCTTCTCGGGTTCGGTCGGCGGCGCTTCCTCGTTCTGCATGCGGGCGCGTTCCCTCCCTAGTCCCGGATCAGCGTGCCCCCGATCACGGCGAGCCCCTCGGCCGGGGTCGGGACCCGGCGCGGGCGAACGGAGAGATACGGCCGGGCGACCGGCCCGAACACGCGCACGATCCGGCCGCGGACGAGGCCGCGTGCGTCGCGGACCGGCGTGCCCTCGGGCACGAACTCGGCGCCGCTCGCTCGCACCGTGAGATGCCCCGTCGGGGTCACCGAAAGGATCGTGCCAAGCTCTCGCACTGTCGGTCGGCCAGCGGCCTTCGCCAAGGGGTATAAACGACTTGCGATACGTATATAAGCATTACGCCCGTGGTCTCGGGCGAGTTCGGGGGCGGTTCCCGACCGAGCCGCCGTCCGGGTCGGTGTCGGGGTCGTTGGCCGCGAGCTCGGGCGGGACGTACGGCACGTAGTAGGAGGGGCTGATCTCGGACGGCGCGGGTCGCTCGGCCGGCTTCTCGTTCCCGTTGCCGACCGGGACCCCCTCGTCCGCCGCCGGAACGGGCGGCTCGACGGCGTCCCCACCGGCGCCCTCGGGCCGGCCGTCCGAGGCGAGCGCGGGACCCTCGGTCGCGCGCTTCCGCTCCCGCGACAGGCGGTCGACCTCCGCCCACAGGACCTCGATCTCCTCCTCGGGCGTGCCGTACGTGCGGCGTTCTTCGCTGATCGCCGCGCGGACCTGGGCCATCAGGCGGGCCGCGCCCTGGGCGTTCTGCGCCTTCGACTTGATCCGCTGGATCCGGCGGGCGAGGTTGCGCGCCTCGAGCAGGATCTCGGCCTCCTCCTCCTGCGGCGAGAGGGACGGGAGGGCCGGCGCGCGCGGGATGCGCACGACCGCCCGGCGGCACTCGACCAGGCGCTGGGCGGCGGTCGGGATGTTCTGGTCCTGGAGCGCCTGCAGGAGCCGGGAGAAGATCCGGGAGACCTCGCGAACGTCCTCGCCCCGGTCGCGGGCCTGGCGCAGCGACACGCCGAGCTGCTGGCCCTCCTGGACGACGAATTTCGGGATCGCGTCGTTGAGCACGGCCAGCGCGAGCGACGCGCTCGCGGCCGCCTTCTCGAGGGACCCCATGCTCAGCGGCTCGCTCATGAGCCGCTGGCGGGGGTTGCCGACCCGTCGGTCGAGGTGGGCCACGTCGACGCCGATCGCCTCCGCGATGCCGCGCAGCTCGTCCGCGCGACGCAGGAGCTCGCGCACCCAGGTCCAGTCGGTCCGGACCCGGGCGAGCAGCGCCTCCCCGCGCTTCAGGACAAGGTTCGCGTCCCCGGCCTTGCCCGAGCGCAGCGCCTCTTCGTAGGCGGAGCGGATCTGCTCCGTGGGGAACGGCAGCCCCTCGGCCTCGAGGGCATGCCCCTGCTCGACCAGCGCGTCGAGGCGCAGGCGACCGTCGTCCGGCGGGCGCCGCTCGGCCGGCACGGACTAGGCCTCCGTGGCGTCCGCGGAGAGCATCCGCATGAGCCGGCTCAGGGTGAGGTCGGCCTCCTTGAGCTGCCGTGCGCGCAAGAGTTCCGTCGCTTCCCGGATCTGGGCCGCGGCGTCGTGGGCCGTCTCGCTCTCGGGCGGGAGGGTCCGGACCCGTCCAGCGAGCGTGCGGGCCTTCTTGAGCAGGCGGCCGAGCATCTCCTCCTCGGTCTCCGACGGGGCCGGGGGCGGAGTGGGAGGGGCCGCCGGCTGCTGCTCGAGCGCGGTGATCTCGTCGCGCAGGTCGCGGACGCTCTGGACCGCCTCCGAGAGGCGACCCTTGCGGAGGTGGCGCGTCGCCTCGAGGTGGAGGCGCCGGGCGCCCGCGCTCGCGGAGTCGTCTTCCGGATACTGATTGAGCTTCTCCTCGGCGGCGGCGAGCTCCGTCTGGAGCGAGGCGGGGATCGCCTCGTGGAGGAGCATCAGCGTCTGCGCCGCCTCCTGCACGATGCCGTCGAGCGCGTCCTCGGTCACGGCGGGCTCCGCGAGCCGGCCCTGGATCGCCTCGATCTCGCTCGCGATCTCGCCGAGCGGGACGCCGAGCTCGCCCGCCTCGTTGCGGAGCCCGTCGATCTCGGAGAGGAGGCCCTGGAGGCCCTTCCAATCCGACTCGAACTGCGTGAGGCGCTGCTCGAGCGCGATCAGGAGCGTCGTCGCTTCGGCCCGCTCGCCCTCGGCGATGGCGTGGTTGAGCCGGGAAAAGTCGCTCGCGACCGCGAATCGCACGCCCGTCCGCTCGAGCGCCGAACGGCGCTCGCCGAGCTGTCGGAAACGCTCCCGGAGCACCTCGTCCGTCTGGGTCTCGAGCCGCTGCTGGGCCGAGCGGAGGATGTCCAGCGCTTCCGCGACCCGCCCCTGGGCCTCGCTGAGCGCGGCCTGGCAGAGCTCGGCCGTCACGTCGGGACCCGGCCCGAGCCCGCGGACGAGCTCCATGCGCGTGCGGAGGTCGCGGCTGATCGCGGCGCCGAGCTCCTCCTCGGGCGAGCGAACGCTGGGGACGGACGGCACGAACTTCTCTACAGCGACGACCGGTCCGTCGGCGGCCGAG
>JASHYU010000093.1 GCA_030042855.1 Thermoplasmata archaeon | reverse complement strand
GCCCGCGACGCCGAGGAGGATCGTGCCCTCGGGATCCTTCTTCCAGCCCTCGATCGACCGCCAGAGATCGCCGGTGGGCATCTTGCTGTACTCGATGAACACGTTGCCGGGGAGCTGGGACTGGAGGCCCGCTTCGAGGACCCTCTGCAGGAGGTCGAAGCTCGGGAAGAAGACGGCGGTCTTCACCGGGAGCGCTTGGAGGACCTCGACCAGGCGATCCGCGAGGCGCGGGATCGCTCGGGGATCGGCCCGCAGCTCCTCGAACCGGGTCGTCACGCTCGGGTCGTAGAGGAACTTGCGGTTCTCCGGGGGGAAGTGCGACGGCACGTCCACGAGCCGGGCCGCGGCTCCGAGGCCGAGGGAGTCCCGGTACTCCTCGAGCGGCGCGAGCGTGCCCGAGAGGTGGACGGAGAGGTGGCAATCGGAGATCGGACGGGCCGGCACCGACGCGTCGAGGGCGTACGCTTCGAGCGCGGGACGCGGGAGGCGCGTCGCGACCTTGACGTAGGCCGGCGGCTCGAGCTGCGGCCACGACAGGAGCGTGAGGGCGACGGTATGGACCCAGGACCGGGGGAGGCGGCGTTCGCGCCGGCGCTCGTCGCGGAGGTTCTCCCCCCAGGTGGCGAGCGCGCCGAGCCAGGTGTCGAGCCGGTGGGAGGTGCCGCCGAGGGCGGTCAGGAGCGCCTCCTCGAAGATCGACGGCGGGAGGACCGCGTCGTCCTCGCGGGCCAGCGCGTGGATGAGCTCCTCGACCGCCGCGCCGACCAGGTCGAGGAACCGGCTCGCGCTCGGCCCGTCGGGAAGCTGGAAGTCCCCGCGCTCCGAGATCTCCGCGCGGGCGCGGCGGACGGACTCCTGGGGCAAGGCGACGGTCGCGAGGTCCCGGAGATGGTTCGGCAGGTTGTGCGCCTCGTCGATCACGAGGTCGAGCCGCTCGGGGCCGATCCGCATCCAGTCGAAGAGCGCGCGCCGGATGTACGGGTGGAAGAAGAACGCGTAGGGGGCCGTGACGACCCGGGCGTCGGGCAGGAGGCGCTTCGCGAGCTCGTAGGCGCAGAGGTTCTCCTCCCGCGCGTACGCCTCGAACTCGGGGGGCGTCGGGAGCTTCGCGCGGAACCGCTCGCCGAGGGTCTCGAGGTCCGCCTGGAGCACGCGCGCGTAGTACGGGCACCCGTCGAGGTCGGCGAGGTCGATCTCCCCGCCCTCGGGGAGCTCGGGTGGTGGGGCCATCGACGCCTCACCCTGCATCGCCCGCTCGGTCGCCCGCTTGCGGTCGGCGCAGAGCTTCCCGTGCTCCTCGGCCGTCGCCCCTTTGATCTCGGCGACGTTCTCGAGCAGGAAGCAGCGACGGGCCCGGCCGGCCAGCCCGACCGCGAGCGCCGGGCGCTCCAGGCGGTGGCCGATCGCTCGGGTCTCCTGGAGGACCTGGACCTCCTGGGAGTGCGTCCGCACGAGGTAGAGGACCTTGTGGTTCGCGGCCTCGGCGTGCTCCAAGAGGGGCGCCAGCACCGCGACCGTCTTGCCGCTGCCCGTCGGGGCGTTGACGAGCAGGGGACCCCCGCGTTCGGCGATCGACGCGACCTCGCGGACGATCGCATCCTGGCCCGGGCGCACCCGGTACGGGAACAGTCCGGGGGGCTCGGTCGGCGGCGTACGGGACTCCGTTCGAAGGACCCCGGGTCGGGGGTTTTAAGATGCGCGTCGAGTGGAACGTGCCGCGCTCCGGGCCCCGCCTCGGTGCGGCCGGTCCCCGGTCGCTCGACCGGGTAGGTTCATGCGGTGGCGACCGCTCGCGAGCGCGCGAGGAGCCCCATGACGTCCGAAGCCGCGCACGCGCTCGGGGGGCCCCCCGAACCCCGCTCGGATTTCCTCGCGAAGTACGGGAAGTTCCTCGTCGTGGGATTGACGGGGGTCATCGTCAACCTGGTCGTCTTCGCGCTGACGCTCGACGCGATCTCGCCGAGCCCCACCTTCGACCTGATCCGGAGCCTCCTGAGCTCCGCGACGAACCGGACGCCGAACCCACTCGACGATCTCGTCGCGAGCGCGGTCGCCTTCGCCGTCGCGACCCTGTGGAACTTCCTCTGGAACAACGTCTGGACGTTCCGGGCCGCCGGGACCCACCGGCATCCGTTCCACCACCGCCTCGGGCTCTACTACGGCATCAGCCTCGGATCCCTCGCGGTGAACGAGGGCATCCTCTTCGCGTTCGCCTTCGTGATCCCGGTGCTGCTCGCCCAGGCGGTCGGGATCCTCGCCGGCAGCGTCGTCGGATTCCTCGGGAACTACCGGGTCACGTTCGCGGAGCTTCCCTCGCGGCCCGGTTCCGGCTAGCGCGACGGGCGGTCCGACCGGTCCTCGCGGGGTCACGGGTCGCCGGTCAGCCGTACGCGTAGCGCACCCCGTAGGGGCCCCGCGGCAGGTTCCAGGTCACCGAGCCCTGATCGCAGGCGATGTCGCACGCCCCGCACTCGACGCAATCCTCGTAGCGGAACACGAGACGGCCCTCGATCCGCTCGTAGCACTTGGCCGGGCAGACGAACGTGCAGCGCGAGTGCGGGCACCGGGCGCAGATCTCGGGCTTCGTCGTGATGTGTGCGTGGTCCTTCGAGTCGGTCGCGTAGCGCAGGGTCCCGAGCCGCCGCTTGATCTCGATCGCGGCGATCGGGGAGGGCGCGGAAGGCTCGGAACCGCCCATGGGCTCGGACCCTAGGGCGCCGGCGTCGGGAGGTGGGCCAGCACCTCGAGGTCGGCCCGGACCGCCGCCACGCTCGCGGCGAAGGAGGCCCGCTCGGCCTCGGTGAGCGCCACTTCCACGACGCGCTCGACGCCGCGCCGGCCGAGCACGACCGGCACCCCGACGTAGACGTCCCGCTCGCCGAACTCCCCGTTCAGGTGGGCCGTGACGGGCAGCAGCCGGTGCTCGTCGAGCGCCACGGACCGGACGAGCTCCGCCTGGCTCGCGGTCGGCGCGTAGAACGCGCTCCCGCTCTTCAGGAGGTTGACGATCTCGGCCCCGCCCTGCTTCGTCCGATCCACGATCCTCGCGATCGCTTCGGCCGGCAACAGGCGGGCGAGCGGCACGCCCGAGACGCTCGTGAGCGAAAGGACCGGGACCATCGTGTCGCCGTGCGTCCCGAGCACGAACCCCGTGACGTCGCGCGGCGCGACGTGCAGCGCTTCGGCCACGAACGCCCGGAAGCGGGCCGTGTCGAGCGTGCCCGACTCCCCGAAGACCCGGGCGGGCGGAAGGCCGCTCACCTCGCGGAAGTAGTAGGTCATCACGTCGACCGGGTTCGTGACGACGATGGCGACCGCGCCGGGCGCCTGGGCGCGCACCGCCTCGGCGTGGCCCTTCACGATCGCCGCGTTCTTCGCGAGCAGGTCGGAGCGGCTCATCCCCGGCTTGCGGGCGAGCCCGGCCGTCTCGATCACGACCTCGGCGCCCGCGAGGAGATCGAGCGACGTACCGCCCCGGACGCGGGTCGAGAACTCGAGGATCGGCGCCGACTCCTGGATGTCGAGCGCCTTCCCCTGCGGGAGCCCGTCGATGATATCGATCAGGACGACCTCCTCGGCGAGGTCCATTTCGGCGAGCCGCTGGGCGAGCGATCCGCCGATGTTGCCGGCTCCGAGCACGGCGACCTTGCGGAGGGCGCTCACGGATGCCTCGCCGGGCCGCTACCCGGCGAGGGGCTTAAGGGTTGGTGGCGCGGCCGGCCGCGGGTGCCCTCGGGCGAAAGGTTGATTCGGGTTTCCGGTGTCCTCGCCGGGATGGTCGATGTCGACTCCGTTCTCCTGAGCGCCCAGGAGCGCGACAAGTGGCGGCACCGGATGGAGCTGCTCGAGCGCTCGCTGCGGGACGTGCGGGAACGGCGCCACCGGCTCGAAACGCGGCTGCGCCGCGTCCGCAAGGAGCTCGCGCACCTGCGCGTGACCGCGGACGCCTTGCTCGATCTCGCCCGGCGGCAGGCCCCGGGCGACATGCATCATGCCACGGCGACTTACCCAATCCGATAAGCAAGAGTCGCTCCTCGCGACCGAGCGCGAGATCGCCTCCGAGCTCGTCCGCCTCCGGCGCGAAGAGGAGTACCTGACCCTCAAGGTGCGCCAGGCCCGCGAGCAGGTCCGCTACTACGAGGGGATGCTCGAGCTCCTGCGCCGCGACTGGGGGAAGACGCCCGGCCTCTCCGACCTCGTCCGCAAGCTCGGCTGATCGCGGGTCGTGAAAGTCGCGGTCGTCGGCGCCGGCGCGGTCGGCTGCCTCTTCGGGGTGTACCTCGCGCGGGCCGGCCACGCGGTCGAGCTGATCGGGCGCCCGGCGTTCGTCGCCGCCGCGCGGGCGCACGGGCTCCGGATCGAGGGACGCGCGCACGGTAGCTATGCCGTGCTCGCCCGGACGGCGCTGGCCCCGGACGATGCGCCCGAGGTCGTCCTCCTCACGGTGAAGACGTACGACGTCGCGCCCGCGGCGACCGATCTCGCCCGCGCGCTCCGGGTCCCCGTCCCGCTCCTCTTGCTCCAGAACGGGCTCGGCGTCGAACGGACGGCGGAGTCCGCCCTCCGATCGGGGGGATGGGCCGACCCGCCGCGGTGGACCGTTCGGGCGATCCACTCCATTCCGGCGACCCTCCTCGCCCCCGGCGTCGTGCGCGCGGCCGGCTCGGGAGAGCTGTTGCTTCCCGATGCGGAGTCCGCCGGGGCGGTCGCACCCCACGCGCTCCGGTTCCGCAACCTCTTCGCGGGGGCCGGCTTCGAGGTGCGGGACGTGCCGGACCTCGAGCGCGAGGTCTGGCGGAAGGCCCTCGTCAACGCGGCGATCAACCCGGTGACCGCCCTCCTCGGAGTGACGAACGGGGAACTCGCCCACGAGCCGGGGCGGAGCCGGGCGTTGCGACTGCTCGAGGAGGCACGCGCGGCGGCCGCGAGCGCCGGCTACGAGTTCTCGCCGGGGGAGGTGGTCGCGGACTTCGACCGGGTCGTCCGTGCGACCGCGGCGAACCGCTCCAGCATGCTGCAGGACATCGACCGCGGGCGCCCGTCCGAGATCGACGCGATCTCCGGGGAGATCCTGCGAGTCGCCGAGCGCCGCGGCCTCGACCTCCCCGAGACCCGCACGGTAGTCGCGGAAGTCGCGCGCCGGGTCACCGGCGGGGGCGCGCGGCCACAACGTTCTTAGGGCACGGGCGGTCGCGAGGACCGATGGCGGCGAAGCGCGACGTCGGCTCGGCACCGGTACGCGGTCGCCGCGTACTCGTGCGCGTCGACTTCAACGTCCCCCAGACCCCGACCGGCCAGGTCGCGGACGACCGAAGGATCGTCGAGGCCCTCCCGACGCTGAACCACCTGCGCGCGGCGGGT
>JASHYU010000092.1 GCA_030042855.1 Thermoplasmata archaeon | reverse complement strand
GCGGTGATGTTCACCGACACGGTCGGCTTCACCGCTTCCGCTCAGGCGAACGAGGGTCGGACCCTCGAGCTGCTTCGCCAACAGGCCGAGATCCTGCACCCGCTCGTGGCCGTGCACCAGGGTCGCGAGATCAAGTCGACGGGGGACGGGTTCCTCGTGGAGTTCGACAGCGCGCTGAAGGCCGTGCAGTGCGCCGTGAGCATCCAGCGGCGCATCTACGAGCGTAACTCCGAGGCGAACTTCGCCCCGATCCGGATCCGGATCGGCATCCACCTCGGCGACGTGATTCAGGATGGCTCGGATATCCTCGGCGACGCGGTGAATCTGGCGGCCCGGATCGAGCCGTTGGCCGATCCCGGCGGGATCTGTGTCTCGGGTGCGGTCTACGACCAGGTCCGGACGAAGGTCCTCGATAAGTTCGAGAAGCTGGAACCTCGGTCCCTGAAAGGGGTCCAGGTCGCCATGGAGGTCTACCGGGTACTGCTCCCGTGGAGCGGGAACGGCGGGCTGGTGCCGGACGACGGCGCGCCGGCGTACGATCGGACCCGCATCGCGATCCTGCCGTTCGCGAACATCAGCCCCGACTCCGCGGATGACTACTTCGCCGACGGCCTCACCGAGGAGCTGATCGCGAATCTGTCCCTCGTCCCCGGACTCAAGGTCATCGCGCGTACCTCGGTGATCGGGTACAAGAAGACGGAGAAGAAGGTCGCCTCGATCGGCCAGGAACTGGGGGTCGGTACGGTCGTCGAAGGTAGCGTCCGGCGGGCCGCGAACCGGATCCGGGTCACGGTGCAGGTCATCGATGTGGCCACGGAGGAGCACCTCTGGACCGCGAAGTACGACGATGATCTCGACGACATCTTCGCCGTTCAGGGGGACATCGCCGCCAAGGTCGCGACCTCCCTGCCGGGGAGTCTGCTGCCGTCCAAGGCTCCCGTACGGGAACTCGAGAAACCGGCGGAGACCGAGGCCTATCTGCTCTACCTGCAGGGCCAGGCGTTGCTCTGGCAGCGGGACGGGGCTTCGCTGCGCCAGGCCATCGATTTCTTCCAGAAGGCGCTCAAGTCGGATCCGGCGTTCGGCCGAGCCTACGCGGGCATCGCTCGCGCCTACATCACCCTCGGCGATGAAGGATTGGCGCCCTGGGCCGAAGCCTGCGACCAAGGCCGGGCCGCATCGGAACGGGCGATCGCGATCGACCCGGAGCTGGCCGAGGCGTATGCCGCTCGCGCCGAGATCGCCTTCATGGCGGACGAGCCGGCGGACGTCCTGGACACGGAGGTGCGGAAGGCCCTGGCGCTCAACCCCAACCTTCCGCTGGCCCACTCGGTCCTGGGAGCGCTCGCCGGATCCCTGGGGATCGTGGAATCGTACGTCGGTCAGGCCGAGGAGGCCTACCGGCTGGATCCGCTCTCCGTCCGAACGATCCGATATCTCGGGAACGCGTACTTCTTCTCCGGGCGGATCGATGAGGCCGTCGCCCACTGGAAGAAGAACCTCGAGAAGACCCCGGTCGAGTGCTACCGGGGACTCGCCGATTATCACATCCTCAACGGCGAGCTCGACGAGGCGGAGGCGATGGTGAAGGAACTCGAGCGACTGGAACCGAACGGCGACTCGGCCCTCCTCACCCGTGGCTATCTGGCCGCCTTGCGGGGAGACCGGGCGACGGCGACGAAGATGATCGAACGGCTCAAGGCGACGTACCGGGAGGGGTACTCTCGTCAGTCGTCCGTCGGTTTCATCTACTATGCTCTCGGCGACCTCGATCGATTCTTCGAGGTGATGTTCGCGGTCGCGAAGGACCACACGATGCAAGCGGCCCGGATTCGGCTTTCCCCCTTGTTTTCCCGGGCCCGGGCCGATCCCCGCTTTGTCCAGCTCATGTCCACGTACGGTCGCCCCGTCCAAGGACGGCCCAAGTAGGCCCATCGACCGTTGGTCTCCGGCGAGCGGTCGAGCCCCCGACGCCCCGATCCCGAGCGTCTCGCAATCGGAGCGTCTCACCGACGGCACACCATGCCGATCGCCGTGTGCGGGTGCGGCACTAGGCGGGCCAATCCGCATCCGGGAACCGGTCGTGGCACCGTCGAGCGAGGTCGATCCCCCGGGCCGTCAGAAAGTACGCCCGCATCCTCCGGTTCTGCTCGTGCACGTGACTCCGCTGGTGCTCCACCACGTTCGCGGCGGCCAGCCGCTTCAACACCTTCGATACCGCGCCCTGCGTGACCTGAAGGGACTCGGCGATACCTTGCTGGGTCGACTCCGGCCGCGAAATACCGAATTCGTCGAAGGGCCCCACGCGATACAGATGGACGACGACCCGCAGCGCCAGGCGCGCTTGCTTCTGCTTCGGATCCGTGAGGCTGCTCGCGTCCGGGGACGCGGCGAGGTGCGACGAGGAACCGTGGGCGAAGCTGGTCGAGGGCGTTCCGCCCGATCCGCTCGTCCAGTCATTGCGGAGAGGGTACGACCCCTCGTTTCGGCTCATCGCGGTGATCGTGGGGTTCCACCCTCAGAGATCACTCGATTCATATCGGCCACGAGCCGCTCCCCTTGCCGCCGCAGGATCCAGTGCCGAACCGGCAGGACGCCGAACCGCACGACCACCAGGGCGCCCACCGATCCGATCGCCGCCGTCGACAGGACCGGAATCCAGTCGAACGAACCGACGGAGCCGGAACTCGGGACAGCGGTGAACGGGGTCAGGAAGCTGGCCGGCTCGGTCGCATTCGGACCTTCGGTGGACGTCGTGTACCCGACGTACTCCAGTCCCCACGACGTGTGGTCCGAGGCCGCTCCCGCGACCGCGAGGTACGAGTACTCTGACGACACGAAGGGCCAACGGTAGTTGACGGCGGTGAGATTCAGGGCGGCGTAGGCCAGGAGGTCCGAATTGGCCGCGTCGACGGCCCTCGCCTCCACCTCATCCTGGGACGCCTTGTACCCGACCGTCACATTGAACACGTCGGTGATCGGCGGAACGACCGAGCTGTTGGTGCCGATCGGTCCGAGGGTGGTGATGGACCCCGGGGAGACGCCTCCCGTGGCGTTCGGGTCGACCGAGAAGACGTTGAACTCACCGACGGAACCGGCCCCGCAGTTGGCGGTGTGGTATGCGGGATCCCACTGGACGACGAAGTAGGGAGTGGTGGAGTAGGGGAAGAGGACGTCCCCGGAGCAGGGGGCGATCGAGGGACCGTCCGTCACGCTGGCGACATAGGCATCGGAGCTCCAGTTCGTCGTCGAGACCGGCGTGAGCATGAAGTAAAAGGACACCCCGTCCCCGTTGAACTGCGCGGAGGTGACGGCGTCCGCGCTGATCTCCCATTGCGTGGAGTTGCCTCCGCTGAACATCATCAGTCCGGCGTCGTGACCGTAGACGTAGCTCAATCGGGGTGCCATCTGGAGGACGGCCTGGTCGGAGGTCTGGAACTGGTCCTTGGCGCTGCCCGTGAGGAGGGTCGGGAAGGAGGTGTTGGTGCCGTTGTAGTAGCCGTTGTAGCTCAACCCCGGGGCGAGGAAGCTCTGCCCCGG